>NZ_JAPCIZ010000009.1:0-97286 GCF_027707725.1 Aeromonas sp. QDB25
GAACAACAAGATCAAAGTGATAAAGCGCATGGCATATGGATTTAGGGACTCAGAATACTTTTTTCTGAAAATCAAGGCGGCCTTCCCCGGAAAGCCGCGATGAACCTTTTTTTATCTCCCACCTGCAACCGTCACACTCAGCGGCCGATGGGCTGATATCCCTGCCATTGCGGCCTGAAGGGGCTCCCTTCGGAGTCGGGAACAAGGTGCACGTACAGACCGCTCACCGTCTCCAGCAGCAGGCAGTCGTCCACCTCTTTCAGGTTGTCCTTGTGCTGGTGCCTGATCCCCTTTAGCAAGGATGCGAGCCCCCTGGCTTTTGCTTCCTTTGCATCCTTTGCCACAAAGAAATCGAAGGCATGCAGCTCCGCGAGGGAGTCTGGGTGATAGCCACCCATGTTCACAAAGTAGAGGCGGGGAGCCTCTTTTTCAGGAGGCGTCTCCCGCAGATGCACCGAATAGCCATCCGCCCAGAGCAGCCTGGCGTAACCGTCGATATGCACCTTGTCGGGATCGCCGAACCAGGCCTCCCGCAGTGCAGGCCAGGCCCCCTCGGGGGTCTGCGCCGCCACAAACTGGATGTCGTGGACCTCGATATTGGATTTGCCGGCGTTGCCGCCCAGATAGAACACGAATAGAAACATGTCTGACTCCCTTGTCTCACCCCTGGTCACGCCAGCATCAGGGTGACTTTCACCCCATTGTACAGAACCCCGAACAGTGAAACTGCGAGCAAAAACAAAGATGAAATCAATGCGATATGCTGGCTGTGCCGGGTCGGCATCCAACGCTTCACCAGCAGGACATAGAGACTCAGCACCAGCAGATCGAAGAAGATCCACACCATGGAGAGAGTCAGAATGCTGGTGCCAAAGTGCGGTGTCACCGCGATGAACTGCGGGAAGAAGGCGACGAAGAAGAGAATGTCCTTGGGATTGGCCACGCCGGTCATGAAGCCCTGCGTAAAGCCACCACCTGCAAGGACAGGCGCACCGGACCCGGTATCCCGGCTCACCCCTGCCATCAAACCGCCCACGGCCGCATAACCGATATAGAGTGACCCCGCCCCGCCCAGCAGATAGAGCCACAAGGGTGGCAGAGAGATCACGCCGGCCAGGATCAGGGTCGCCATCAGGATCAGCACCAGGGAGGCCCCATTGGTGCCGAGCAGGGTCATCCAGGCCTGGCGATAACCATGACGAACCGCCGTGCCGGTGACGAGTGCCACGACGGGCCCCGGAGTCAACAACAGGAGCACGACCGACAAGGTGTAGGCCCCCAACAACATCATGTTCATTCCGTCTTTCCTCCTTCGTTGATACCGCCATGTCCGCCTTTAGCCAGGACTGGCATGATGAGTCATGCTCAACCAGCCCAAGGGTTGGCTGCATTATTCAACGGGACTCAGCCCTTGAAAAACGGATAAAACTCCCATTGAATGTGAGTAAAGCTCACATTGATATCGAACGATGACCCTTCCTCCTCTCTACGCGCTGCGTGCGTTTGAAGCCGCGGCCCGGCTCGGCTCCTTCAGCAAGGCGGCAGCCTCCCTGCACGTGACGCCGGGCGCCGTCAGTCGCCATGTCCAGACCCTGGAGGCCTGGTTCGAGTGCGAACTCTTTCACCGTCATGGCCCCAGGGTCGAGGTGACGGAAGCTGGCCGCGCCCTGGCGGAACAGTTGACGGAGGGGTTCCAGAGCCTGGCGATGGCGTGTCAGACCTTTCGCCGCAACGGCCAGGAGCTGCGACTCAAGGCGCCCTCGACCCTGACCATGCGCTGGCTGCTGGATGTGCTCGGCACGTTCCGTGAACATCACCCCACTCCCAGGATCCTGGCCTCAAGCGTCTGGATGGACATAGACGGCGTCGATTTTCACCGCGAGCCCTATGACTGCGCCATCTTGCTGGGGAACGGCCATTTCGGGGATGACACCGAATGTCACCTGCTGTTCGAAGAGTGGCTGATCCCCCTCTGTGCCCCGGCCCTGGTGGAAACCGCCCGCACGGATTTGGCGGCGTGCGAACTGATCCACCCCTCGCCGGATCGCCGTGACTGGCGGCGGTGGCTCAAGGGAACCGCCGCCAGGCCAGGGCTCAATCTGGCCAGTGGCAAGGTGTTCGACACCCTGGAGCAGGGCAACATGGCCGCCATCAGCGGCCACGGCGTCTCGGTCGGGGATCTGCTGCTGAGCCAGGAGGCCATCGCAAACGGGCTGCTGGCACTGCCCTTTCACCAAGCCGTCGCCACCACGGATGGATACTACCTGGTGTGGCCCAGACACAGCACCCGGCGCAAGCATATCGACAGCCTGCGCCGCTGGCTGACCGACGCCGTGCCACACAACAGGCTGGCGCACATTGAATGGGTCGGGTGACATGCCGCAACAGGACACAGGATCCCCCTGACGGGTTGCGAACGCCCATAAAAAAACGCAGGCACGAGGCCTGCGTTTTTCATCGACAATCCCATTACTGGGTCATGGTGAGGCCGTTGCTGTCGGCCCCCAGCCGCAGTGTCTTGCCCGGGATGACCCGACCGCTGAGCAGGGCCTGGGCCAGCGGGTTCTCCACCTTCTGCTGGATCGCCCGCTTGAGGGGGCGCGCCCCGTAGACGGGATCGAACCCGGCATGAACCAGCTTGGTCAGCAGCTCCTCGCTCACCTCCACCTCGAAGCCCTGGGACTCCAGACGGCTCATCAGGCTCTTGAGCTGGATACGGGCGATGGACTTGATGTGCTCCTCACCGAGCGGGTGGAACACCACGGTCTCGTCGATCCGGTTGATGAATTCCGGCCGGAAGCTGCGGGTCAGCACCTCCATCAACATGGCCTTCATCTCGTCGTAATCCTTCTCGGAGTGGTGCTCCTGGATGAGATCCGACCCGAGGTTGGAGGTCATGATGACGACCGTGTTGCGGAAGTCCACGGTACGCCCCTGACCGTCGGTCAGGCGGCCATCGTCCAGCACCTGCAACAGGATGTTGAAGACATCGGGATGCGCCTTCTCCACCTCGTCCAACAGGATCACCGAGTAGGGGCGACGGCGCACCGCCTCGGTGAGATAGCCCCCTTCCTCGTACCCCACGTATCCCGGAGGCGCCCCCACCAGACGGGCCACGCTGTGTTTCTCCATGAACTCGGACATGTCGATCCGCACCATGGCGTCCTGGGTATCGAACAGGAACTCCGCCAGCGCCTTGCACAGCTCGGTCTTGCCCACCCCGGTGGGGCCGAGGAAGAGGAAGGAGCCGATGGGGCGGTTCGGGTCGGACAGCCCGGCACGAGAGCGGCGAATGGCGTTGGAGACTGCGTCCACCGCCTCTTCCTGGCCGATCACCCGGCTGTGCAGCTGATCCTCCATCCGCAGCAGCTTCTCCCGTTCCCCTTCCAGCATGCGGGCCACCGGAATGCCGGTCCAACGGGCCAGGACGTCGGCGATCTCCACGTCGGTGACCCGGTTGCGCAGCAGGCTGGTCTCCTGCATCTCGGCCTGGGTGGCGAGATCCAGCTGTTTCTCCAGCTCCGGGATGCGGCCGTACTGCAACTCGGACATGCGGCCCAAGTCCCCTGCGCGGCGCGCCACCTCGAGATCCTGACGGGCCTGCTCCAGTGCCGCCTTGATGTGCTGAGTCCCGGCGAGGGCAGCCTTCTCGGCCTTCCACACCTCTTCCAGCTCGTTGTATTCCCGCTCTTTTTCCGTCAGCTCCTGATTGAGCAGATCGAGGCGCTTGCGGCTGGCGTCATCGCCCTCCTTCATCAGCGCCTGCTGCTCCAGCTTGAGCTGAATGATGCGCCGCTCGAGCCGGTCCAGGGATTCCGGCTTGGAGTCGATCTGGAGCCGGATGCTGGCCGCCGCCTCGTCGATAAGGTCGATGGCCTTGTCAGGCAGCTGGCGATCCGCGATGTAGCGGTGGGAGAGCTGGGCCGCCGCGACGATGGCGGGGTCGGTGATCTGCACATGGTGGTGCAGCTCGTAGCGCTCCTTCAGGCCACGCAGGATGGCGATGGTGTCCTCCACCGAGGGCTCCTCCACCAGCACCTTCTGGAAACGGCGCTCCAGCGCGGCATCCTTCTCCACGTACTGCCTGTACTCATCGAGGGTGGTGGCCCCGACGCAGTGCAGCTCGCCGCGGGCCAGGGCGGGCTTGAGCATGTTGCCCGCATCCATGGCACCCTCGCCCTTGCCGGCACCGACCATGGTGTGCAGCTCGTCCACGAAGAGGATGACGCTGCCCTCCTCCTTGGCCAGATCGTTCAGAACCGCCTTGAGCCGCTCCTCGAACTCGCCGCGATACTTGGCTCCGGCCACCAGGGCCCCCATGTCGAGCGACAGCACCCGCTTGTTCTTGAGCCCTTCCGGCACTTCGCCATTGATGATGCGCTGGGCCAACCCCTCGACGATGGCGGTCTTGCCGACGCCGGGTGCGCCGATCAGCACCGGGTTGTTCTTGGTGCGGCGTTGCAGCACCTGGATGGTGCGGCGAATCTCGTCATCCCGGCCGATCACCGGGTCGAGCTTGCCGAGTTCGGCCCGCTCGGTGAGATCGATGGTGTACTTCTCCAGCGCCTGGCGATTCTCCTCGGCGTTGGCATCCTCCACCTTCTTGCCGCCACGGACCTTGTCGATGGCTGCCTCGAGTTTTTCCTTGGTCAGCCCCTGGGCACGCAGCAGCTCGCCCAGCGTCCCCTTTTCATCCAGGGCCGCCAGCACGAACAGCTCGGACGAGATGAACTGATCCTTGCGCTGCTGGGCCAGCTTGTCGCAGACGTTGAGCAGGCGGCCGAGGCCGTTGGAGAGCTGTACGTCCCCTTCCACCCCGCTGACGCGGGGCAGGCGATCCAGCTCCTCGCCGAGGCGCGAGCGCAGGGTATTGATGTCGAGCCCGGTCAAGGTGAGCAGAGGACGAATGGATCCGCCGTCCTGATTGAGCAAGGCGCTCATCAGATGGACGGGTTCGATGAATTGGTGGTCACGACCCAGTGCAAGAGACTGGGCATCGGAAATGGCAATCTGGAATTTGCTGGTCAGGCGATCGAGGCGCATTGCACTCCCCCTTCAAGACAGACGCCGCATGCGCGGCAACAACATCGCTTTCTGACAAGGAAGATGTGGTCTTGAAGGGCAATTTCAAGGGGTGGCTGTTTATTTTTTCCTCAATAGTGGTGACCGGGGGAAAACGACCTCGCAATGGCAGCCTGCACCCTGAGCCTGCTCGGCACATGGTCGCGGAGGGCCATCACCAGAGAGTGAGGAGGCGCTTGCGGCCACTCGCGAGCGCCTCTTCGGCTATTTTTCCAGCCACACAAGGGAGGCCATGCGACCCGTCTGTCCATCGCGGCGATAGGAGTAGAAGCGCTCGCTGTCGCTGAAGGTGCAGTATTCGCCGCCATAGATGGCGGTGACGCCGGCGCGGGCGAGGCGCAGTCGGGCCAGCTGGTAGATATCCGCCAGCCATTTCCCTTCGTTGAGGGATGGCACGAATGCAGTCGCCGCTTCCGCCTGCTCCGTCATGAAGGCCTCACGCACTTCGCCACCCACTTCGAACGCGGCGGGACCGATGGCCGGGCCCAGCCAGGCCAGGATCTCGCCAGGCTCGCAGCCCATGGCGGCGATGCTTGCCTCCAATACACCCCCCTGCAGTCCGCGCCAACCGGCATGGGCCGCCGCCACTACGGTGCCTGCCCGATCGCAGAACAGCACCGGCAGGCAGTCGGCAGTCATCACGATGCAGGCCTGCCCCGCCTCATGAGCACAGGCGGCATCGGCATCCGGTACGCGCTCATAACGGTCGCTCACCGGATGGACGGCGATGCCATGTACCTGGTTGAGCCAGTTGAGAGTGCCGGGGATCCCCGCCACCTGCTGCAGCCGGGCGCGGTTGGCCTCGACCCTGGCCGGTTCATCGCCCACATGGGCCCCGAGGTTCAGACCAGCAAAGACCCCTTCGCTGATGCCGCCGTCCCGGGTGGTCGAGAGAGCCCTGACATTGCCCGGTGCGGGCCAGTCGGGTGCGATCCAGTTCATCTGTGGCTCCTTTCGTTCATATGAAAACGGGGCCCCTTGGCTGCAACCAGTCAAGGGGCCCCGCATCAGATCATGGAGGGCAGGTTACGGCAGGAATCGTCGCAAGGCCGCCCCCGGGATCAGTTCCAGACCAGATCGTCCGGATTGGCCAGGGTATCCGCCCGCAGCACTTCCATCAGCGCCACCATGTCCTGCGGCGTGGGGGAGTGCCACTCCATCACTTCACCCGTGATGGGGTGCGCCAGCTTCAGCATGGTGGCGTGCAGCGCCTGACGGTGGAAACCTCGCAGGGCCTCGGTCAGTTCGGGGGTGGCGTTGCGCAGCAGACGCAGACGACCGCCGTAGGCGGGATCCCCCACCAGCGGATGCTTGATGTGGGCCATGTGGACACGGATCTGGTGCGTACGGCCGGTTTCCAGGCGCAACCGCAGACGGGTGTGACCACGGAACTTCTCGTGCACCCGGTAGTGGGTGACGGACTCGCGCCCGTTGGGCACCACAGCCATGTGGGTACGCTGGGTCGGGTGACGACCGATGGGGGCATCGACGGTGCCTCCGGCGGTCATGTGACCGATGGCAATCGCCTCGTACTCACGGGTGATCTGGCGTGCCTGCAGGGCTTCCACCAGGTGGGTCTGGGCGGGAATGGTCTTGGCCACCACCATCAACCCCGTGGTGTCTTTGTCCAGACGGTGCACGATACCGGCACGGGGGACCTCGGCGATGCCGGGGTAGCGGTGCAGCAGGGCGTTGAGCACGGTGCCGTCCGGCGTACCGGCGCCCGGGTGAACCACCAGGCCGGCCGGCTTGTCGATCACCAGGATGTGTTCATCTTCATAAACGATGTTCAGCTCGATGTTCTGGGCATCCCAGCGGGTGTCGTCTGCCAGCTCCACATTCACATGTACCTGCTGCCCGGCCACCACTTTCTCGCGCGGGGTATTGGCAACCTGACCGTCCAGGGTCACTCTGTCCTGTAAAATCCACTCCTTGATGCGGGTCCGGGAGTAGTCGGGAAACAATTCGGCCAGGGCCTGGTCGAGTCGTTGCCCGAATTGGTGATCCTGAAATTCGCCTGTCAGTTCAATATGCTGGCTCATGTATGGTCTCTTGAGCGGGGGTATCAATTCGAAATAATCCGGGTATTCTAGCTTTTCTTTTAGCCAAGCATAACGGATACTTTGCCAATTTCGTGGAAATGGACCGGATGTTGTTGATGGGAAAGAAGTCTCACCTGCTGATGTCGCTCGCCTTGGTCGCTACCCTGATCACTGGCTGTTCCAGCACCAAACCCAAGGTTCCCGACGAACCGCCGGAAGTTCTGTACCAGAAAGCCCGCATCAAACTGGATACCGGCAACTACCTCAATGCCATCGAACTGCTGGAAGCGCTGGACTCTCGTTACCCGTTCGGTGCCTACTCCAACCAGGTTCAGCTCGATCTCATCTATGCCTACTACAAGCAGGATGATACCGCCCAGGCGATCGCCAACATCGACCGTTTTATCCGCCTGAACCCGGCGCACAAGAACATCGATTACGTCTTCTATATGCGCGGCCTGACCAACATGGCGGCGGATTACAACTTCTTCCAGGATTTCCTCGGCATCAATCGGGATGACAAGGACCCCTCCTACGCCCGTCAGGCCTTCCAGGACTTCAAGACCCTGCTGCAGAACTACCCCAACAGCAGCTATGCAGCCGATGCCCGTGCCCGCATGATCGGCCTGAAGAACCGTCTTGCCCGCTATGACCTGGGGGTAGCCGAGTACTACGTCAAGCGTGACGCCCTGATCGCCGCCGCCAACCGCGCCAAGCTGATCGTCGAGACCTATCCCGACACGATGGAAACCGAGAAGGCACTGGAAATCATGGTCAACGCCTATGACACCCTGAAGATGCCGACCCTGGCCCAGCATGCCCGCGAAGTGCTGGCCAAGAACTACCCGGACAACCGTCTCGGTCGCGGCTGAGTAGCGAACGAACAATGAAGAACCGGAGCCACTGGCTCCGGTTTTTTTATGGCCGACGGCGGCACTCCGGGGTCACTGGTGCTTACCCTGCTGCTTGGCCCGCATGATGTTGATGATCTCGATGTCGGTATCCAGCATCCCCTCCCTGGAGAGGCGACCCAGGTTGGCGATGGTCTGGTCCACATCGTCCGAGACGATCCCCTCGCTCTGGGGCACGCGCAGGTTGTTGATGGCCATCAGCGAGGATTTCACCGCCGCCGAGGTGGAGGTGGAGACCTTCATGGAGCAGGCGCTGCCGGCGCCGTCGCAGATGATGCCGGAAACATCCCCAATCATGTTGTTGATGCAGTGGCTGATCTGCTCGAACTGGCCCCCCAGCAGCCAGGTGATGGCGGCCCCCGATCCCATGGCGGCGGTACTGGCGGCACACAGGGCGGAGAGCTTGTTCTGGTAGGCCTTGATGTAGATGGCCACCAGGTGGCTCATCACCAGGGCACGGGCCAGCTGCTCGTCATCGGCCTTGAGGAAGCGGGCGGCGGCGACCACCGGCATGGTGGCGGCAATGCCCTGGTTGCCGGAACCGGAGTTGGACATGGCGGGCAGCATGGCGCCATCCATCCGCGCATCGGAGGCGGCAGACGACAGGCGCATGGCCAGGGTCATCAGATCGTCGGAAAGCAGCTTGCGCTCCACCTGATCGGTGAGGATCTTGCCGATGCGCAGGCCATAGCCCTGCAGCCCTTCGTCCGCCAGCGCCTGGTTCATGGTGGCCGCCTCGCGGATGAAGTCGATCTCGACCAGCGGCACCTCCAGGGCGAAGGCCACGATCTCCTTCAGGGTCATGGTGGGCTTGTCGGCCTTGGCTGGCTGGATCTGCACCCCGGGGGCGCTGTCCTGCACCATCAGCACCTCGCCATCCTTCTCCATCAGCACGATGCGGGTGTGGTCGGTACAGATCACCACCCGGGCGCTGTGCCCCTCCACTTCGGCCAGCACCTCGGCGTAGAGCACGTCGGGCACATCCTTCACATCCACCTCTATGGTGGGCAGCAGCCCCTTGGCCGCCTCGACCTGATCCGGCGTGAGGCTCTTGAGCACCTCCAGCCCGGCATCCGGGTTGCCACCGGTGATGCCGACGGCGGCGGCCACCGGCAGGCCGATCATGCCGGTGCCGGGCACACCGACCCCCATGCCGTTCTTGAACAGATTGCCGCTGACCCAGACGCGGGTGCGGGTCGGTACCTGGCCCAGCAGCTTGCGGCAGTTGGCCGCCGCCAGGGCGACCGACATGGGCTCGGTGCAGCCGAGGGCCGGCACCACTTCACGCTTGAGCAGGGTAATAAAGTCGGTCCATTGTGCGTTCATTGCGATGTGTCTCATGTTCATGACGCCCGCGTGCGGGCTCGTCATTGTTGTTCGGCCAGTTCCGCCTTGTGATTGCGGATATGCAGGTAAACGGTATGGCGGGAGATGCCGAGCAGCTCGGCCACCAGTTGGGCTGCATCCTTGATCTCGAAGATGCCCATGTCGTAGAGCCGGTGCACGATCGCCTTGTTGCGCACGCTGCTGCCCAGCCCGGGATCCCTGTCCACCTTGGCGATCACCTGCGCCACCAGATCATCCACCGAGCTGGCGAAGGTCTCGGTGCCGTGGGCAGGGGGCACTGCGGGCGGGGCAAAGGTGTCGAGCAGGCTGCCAAGGGGCGTGTCCAGGCTGAAATTCACGCACAGCATACCGATGGGTTTGCCCTCGCGGTTGCTGATGGTGATGGACGAAGACTTCAGCAGGGAGCCCTCCCGGGTGCGGGAGAAATAGCTGCTCCACTGGCTGCCGGCGGCACTGTGCAACTTGTCGAGCGCGAAGTCGGTGACCGGCGCTCCCTCCTGGCGGCCGGTAATGTGGCCGTTGGCAATCTTGATGACGGAGGCGTGCAGGCTGTCAAAGGCGTGCAGCACCACCTCGCAACCCGGGCCAAACAGGGCGGACAGCGCCGCCACCGCAGGCTCGAAGCTGGCGATCAGATGGCGCTCTTCATCGGTCAGTGTGCTGGCGTCGCGCAAGGGGGCTACCTCGGTCATGGGGTCATCCGGTCAACGTTGGGTAAGGATATTCGAAGCGGACTCAAATAAAATTGAGCAAATCCGCTTTTTGCGCGGGCATTATGCCCGACTGGTGAGACAACACCACAAAATGTGAGCAAAATCACGACTGAAATGACAAAAAGGCCTCATGAGAGGCCTTCAAGGTGGTTTTTTGGTGCTTTTGCTCAACTTTAATTGAGCCAGGGCTCGCCAGTCAGTCCGGACAGGCAGGCACCACCGCCTGTCTGTTCCCTGCCACGGTCACCCACTCTGGTCATAGAAAAAGGGGGCCGAAGCCCCCTTTTTGTCTCATCCGGTCAACGCTTACAGCGCCTTCAGGATGGCCTCGACGCTGGCCTTGGCATCGCCAAACAGCATCTGGGTGTTCTCCTTGAAGAACAGCGGGTTCTGGACACCGGCGTAGCCAGTGTTCATGGAGCGCTTGAAGCCGATGACATTCTGCGCCTTCCACACTTCCAGCACCGGCATGCCGGCGATGGGGCTGCCCGGATCTTCCATGGCGGCCGGGTTGACGGTGTCGTTGGCACCGATCACCAGCACCACGTCGGTGTCGGCGAAGTCATCGTTGATCTCGTCCATTTCCAGCACGATGTCATAGGGGACTTTCGCTTCCGCCAGCAGCACGTTCATGTGACCAGGCAGACGACCGGCCACCGGGTGGATGCCGAAGCGCACCTTGACGCCGCGATCACGCAGCTTCTGGGTGATCTCGGCCACCGGGTACTGGGCCTGCGCCACCGCCATGCCGTAGCCCGGGGTGATGATGACGGAGCTGGCGTTTTTCAGCATGTCGGCCACGTCTTCGGCGTTGGTCTCGCGGTATTCGCCCAGCTCCTGCTCGGCGGTGGAGGCCACGCCGTCGGAGCCAAAGCCTCCTGCGATCACGGAGATGAAGGAGCGGTTCATCGCCTTGCACATGATGTAGGAGAGGATGGCACCGGAGGAACCCACCAGGGCACCGGTGACGATCAGCAGGTCATTGGAAAGCATGAAGCCCGCCGCCGCCGCCGCCCAACCGGAGTAGGAGTTCAGCATGGAGACCACCACCGGCATGTCCGCACCACCGATGGAGGCGACCAGGTGCCAGCCGAAGGCGAAGGCGATCAGGGTCATCACCAGCAGGGCGAAGGTGGAGCCACCGGCGTTGACGAAGTGGATCATCAGCGCGATGGAGACCACCACGGCCAGCAGGTTCAGCTTGTGGCGGTGCGGCAGCATCAGCGGCTTGGAAGAGATGAGGCCACGCAGCTTGCCGAACGCCACCACGGAACCGGTGAAGGTCACGGCACCGATGAAGACGCCCAGAAACACTTCCACCAGGTGGATGTTCAGCATGGCGCCGGAGAGGTGCTCGACCTGGGCGACGCTTGCCGCCTGCTCGAACGCCGCCCGGGCGGCTGCCAGGGTCGCATCCAGGTTGGAACCGACGGAGACCACCACTTCAGCGGGGGCGGAGGGGTGCAGATCGATGAAGCTGTTGAAGCCCACCAGCACCGCTGCCATGCCCACGAAGCTGTGCAGCACGGCCACCAGCTCGGGCATCTCGGTCATCTCGACCTTGAGGGCCAGACGCACGCCGATGGCGCCACCGATGGCCATGGCCAGGATGATCCAGTGGACGCCACTGGTTTCCGGGTTGAAGACGGTGGCGAGCAGGGCGATGGCCATCCCCGCGATACCGAACAGGTTGCCATGCTTGGCCGTTTCTTGCTTCGACAGTCCCGCGAGACTGAGGATGAAGAGCACGGCGGCAACGATATAGGATGCTGTTACCAGTCCTTGAGACACGTTAAACCCCCTTAATCCTTACGGAACATCTTCAGCATGCGCTGAGTGACGGTGAAGCCACCGAAGATGTTGATACTGGCAATCAGCACGGCGACAAAGGCCAGCACGGTGACCAGGGTCGACCCTTGTCCAATCTGCAACAGCGCACCGACCACGATGATGCCGGAGATGGCATTGGTGACCGACATCAGCGGCGTGTGCAGGGCGTGAGAGACGTTCCACACCACGTAGTAACCGACCACGCAGGCCAGGATGAAGACGGTGAAGTGGGAGAGGAAGGCGGCAGGCGCCACGGCGGCCACCCAACCGAAGGCGGCGATGCCGAGGGCACCGAACACGAACTTCTTGTTGGAGGGCTTGGCCTCTTCCTTCTTGGCGGCCGGTTTGGCGGCAGCGGGTTTCTGCGGGGCGGCAGAGACGGAGATGGCGGGGGGCGGGAAGGTCACTTCACCGGCCTGGACCACCGTCATGTTGCGCTGCACCACGTCTTCGAAGTCGATGGCGACGTTGCCGTCCTTCTCCTTGCACATCAGCTTCATCAGGTTCACCAGGTTGGTGCCGTAGAGCTGGGAGGATTGGGCGGGCAGGCGGCCCGGCAGATCGGTGTAACCGATCACCTTGACGCCGTTGTCAGTGACATGCAGTTCACCCGGTACCGTGTATTCGCAGTTGCCGCCGGCCTGGGCCGCCATGTCCACGATGACGGAGCCCGGCTTCATGCTGTCCACCATTTCCTTGGTGATGAGCTTGGGTGCCGGTTTGCCCGGGATCAGGGCAGTAGTGATGATGATGTCCACTTCCTTGGCCTGCTGGGCGAACAGCTCCATCTCGGCCTTGATGAACTCTTCGCTCATCACCTTGGCGTAACCGTCGCTGGAAGCGCCATCTTCGCCGCCGAAGTCCAGCTTGAGGAATTCCCCACCCATGGACTCGATCTGCTCGGCCACTTCCAGACGGGTATCGAAGGCACGCACGATGGCACCGAGGGAACCGGCGGTCCCGATGGCGGCCAGACCGGCCACACCGGCACCGATGACCAGCACCTTGGCGGGCGGTACTTTACCGGCGGCGGTGATCTGGCCGGTGAAGAAGCGACCGAACTGGTGCGCGGCTTCCACGACGGCGCGATAGCCACCGATGTTGGCCATGGAAGAGAGGGCGTCGAGGGACTGGGCACGGGAGATCCGCGGCACCATGTCCATCGCCATCACATTGATGTTGCGCTCGGAAAGCTTCTTGACCAGCTCGGGGTTCTGGGCGGGCCAGATGAAGCTCACCAGGGTGGCACCATCCTTAATTTGTGCGATTTCGGCCTCGGTCGGCGCGTTGACCTTGAAGACAAGGTCGGCTTGCCAGACGTTCGGTACCACGCTGGCACCGGCAGCCTCGAAGGCGGCATCATCGAAGCTGGCTCGCAGGCCGGCACCGGCCTCGATGGCAACCTCGAAGCCGAGCTTTTTCAGCTGCTCGACAGTGGCCGGGGTCGCTGCGACCCGGGTCTCACCGGCGAGACTCTCTCTCGGTATTCCAATCTGCATGACTATTCCCTGATGGTTAATAAACAATCATCGCCAAGTCTCTCATGTCTGAGGGGACAAGGCATGATCAAAGTGCAGGTCACGGGCCCTTTGTTATGAAAATCAGCAGGCTTCACCTCGACCTCCTGTCACGGTCAGGCCCCCGCTTTTCAGGCGCGAGGGTGATTAGTATCAAATTTTGGAGTTTTATTACAACCACGGCCCCGGGCGGGCGGGTACAGAATTCAGCCCATCCCGGACCATGATTAAAAAAAACAAACCAAATTAGGGGCTTATAACAGCAAAAAGCGCTGAAAAAAGTGATCCAACCAGTCAAAAAAAATGTTTAACCCGGCCTCTACCTTAGCGTTTTTTGTTCTTACGAAATCTGCCGTTGGCTCATCTGATGAGATGAAAAGGGAAAAAGTAACCATTTTGCAACGTTCAGGGGGCCGCGTCCCCGCCTGCTGGCGGGTTCGGGCCCCCTGGTGCAACCGGGCCTTGGGCCCGTTTCAGGCGCGCTCTGCTTACCAGGCCGCCTCATAAATATGCCGGCTCTGGGCCAGGTCGATGTCGCCGTGCTCACCCAGGGCGGTCATGCCGTGCTCTTCGAGCTTGGCCAGCAGGGCGTCGATCCGGGCGTCGGCCACGTAATCCCGCAGCCGGGTCTTGATCCCCATCCGCTCGAAGAAGTCGCGGGTGGCGGCGATGGCACCGTCGATACGCGCCTCGTCACTGCCGCTGCGCAGATCCCAGACCCGCTCGGCGTATTGCAGCAGCTTGGCGCGCTTCTGCTCGCGCTTGGCCTGAAGCAGGGCGGGCAGCACCACCGCCAGGGTCTGGGCGTGGTCCAGACCGTGCAGGGCGGTGATCTCGTGGCCCAGCATGTGGGTGGCCCAGTCCTGGGGTACACCGGCTCCGATCAGGCCGTTCAGTGCCAGGGTGGCACTCCACATGATGTTGGCACGCACGTCGTAGTTTTCCGGCTCCACCAGCGCCTTGGGCCCCTCTTCCGCCAGGGTCAGCAGCAGCCCTTCTGCGAAGCGATCCTGCACCTTGGCATCCACCGGGTAGGTGAGGTACTGCTCCAGGGTGTGGATGAAGGCATCCACCACCCCATTGGCCACCTGACGGGCGGGCAGGGTGTAGGTGAGCACGGGGTCGAGCACGGCGAAGCGCGGCATCACGAAGGGAGAGAAGAAGTGCTGCTTGTCCCCAGTGCTCTTGCGGGTGATGACGGCGCCCATGTTCATCTCGGAACCGGTGGCCGGCAGGGTCAGCACGCTGCCCAGGGGAATGGCGGAGGCCACCTCCCCCCCGACGGTCTCGAGGATGTGCCAGGGATCCCTGGCCGGATCGTAGTGCGCGGCCGCGGCGATGAACTTGGAGCCGTCCAGCACGGAGCCGCCGCCCACTGCCAGCAGGAAGTCGACCTTCTCGGCGCGGGCCAGTTCGACGGCGCCCATCAGGGTCTCGTAGGTGGGGTTGGGCTCGATGCCGCCAAATTCAAACAGGGTCAGGCCGGCCAGCTCGCGGCGGATCTGGTCCAGCAGGCCGCTGCGCACCACGCTGCCACCGCCGTAGGTGACGAGGATGCGGGCGTCGCTGGGGATCTGGCCGCGCAGCTGGGCCACCTGGCCCTTGCCGAACAGCACCTTGGTGGGGGTGTGCAGGATGAAGTTGTTCATGGGATCTCCCGGGGTGGTCGTAGTCGGTAAGGTATGGGTTGCATTTTTCTCTTATAACCCCTTACCATCAAGGGAGCTTTCTGCCGATTTCTTGCCTATTTCTACTGAGCATGGATAAATGAGTACAAATCAGCCCATCGCGGCGACCCACCAGTCCGCCCTCGCCAGCCGGCTCGCCGCCCTGGCACCCCACCCGGGGATCACCGCCGCCCCCGTGCCCGGCGTGCACCTCATCTACACCACGGAGCATCACGACCGCATCCCGGTGCTCTACCGCCCGCGCATGATCATCATCCTGCAGGGGCACAAGGTGGGCTATCTCTCGGACTTCACCTTCCGCTACGACCCCGAGCACTACCTGATGATGACCCTGCCGCTGCCCTGCGAGTGCGAGTGCTTCGCCTCCCCCGAATCCCCTCTGGTGGGGCTCTCGGTGGAGATCGACGTGGCGGCGCTGCAGGCCCTGCTGCTGGAGATGGGGGACGCGGCCCCCGCCCCGGCGGAACCGGGTCGCGGCGTCGTCTCCGTGCCCCTCTCCGAGACCATGCTCTGCGCGGTGGAGCGCCTCATCGACGTGATGGACAAGCCGCTCCACGCCCGGGTGCTGGGGCCCCAGATCGTGCGCGAGATCCTGTTCCACGCCCTGCACGAAGGGGGGGCCCCCGCCCTGCTGGCCATGGCCAGCCGTCACAGCCAGGTGAGCCAGATAGCCCGGGTGCTGCGTATCATGGAGCAGCGCTTTACCGAGAACCTGACGGTGGAGGAGCTGGCCCGGGAGGCGAACATGAGCGTCTCGGCCTTCCACCACCACTTCAAGGCGGCCACCGCCACCTCGCCCCTGCAGTACATCAAGACCCTGCGCCTGCACCGGGCGCGGCTGATGATGCTGCACGACGGCCTCAAGGCCGGGGTGGCGGCGGACAAGGTAGGCTACGAGAGCGGCTCCCAGTTCAGCCGCGAATACAAACGCTTCTTTGGCAACACCCCGAGCGAACACGCGGCACGCTTCCGCTCGGGACAACTGCGTATCGTGGAGGGATGACATGCGCACACTGATCCTGCTCGTTCTGACCCTGCTGGCCACCGCCTGCACCGGCATTCCACCGGGACACCAGGTGGTCAAGCCCTTCCAGCTCGACCGCTACTTGGGCACCTGGTACGAGGTGGCCCGCCTCGATCACGGTTTCGAGCGCGGCCTGAACCGGGTCACCGCCACCTACAGCCTGCGGGATGACGGCGGTGTCAGGGTGATCAACCGGGGGCAGGACGAACAGGGGGAATGGCGCGAGGCCGAGGGGCGCGCCTACTTCGTGGGTGACAGCGACGAGGGGCGCCTCAAGGTGAGCTTCTTCGGCCCCTTCTACGGCAGCTACAACGTGCTGGCGACGGACTATGACCTCTCCCTCGTGAGCAGTTACAACCTCCAGTACCTCTGGATCCTCTCCCGCACGCCCCATCCCCCCAAAGAGAAGGTAGAGGCCCTGGTCGAGCGGGCCCGGGGGCTCGGCTTTGCCACCGACCGGCTGATCTGGGTCAGCCAGGATCCGGCGGGGAACGCCCCATGAGGATCTTCCAGGCCACCCCCGGGGACATTCCCCGGGTCACCCCCCTGTTCGTGGAATACCGGGCGTTCTACCGGCTGCCTGCCCGGCCCGAGGCCGCCGAAGCCTTCCTGCTGGAGCGCTGCACCGCCGGGGAGTCGGTGCTCTTCGTGGCCCAGAGCGAGGCGGGAGAGGTGCTGGGATTTGCCCACCTCTATCCCCTGTTCTGCTCCCTCGCCCTGAAGCCCATCTGGCTGCTGTACGATCTGTTCGTGGCGCCGGCGGCCCGCCAGCAGGGGGTGGCCCAGGCGCTGCTGGCGCGGGCCGATCGCCACGGCCAGGAGACGGGCGCCGCCTTCCTGATGCTGAGCACCGCCACCGACAACCGGCAGGCTCAGGCCCTCTACGAAGGGCACGGCTACCAGCGGGACAATGAGTTCTACAGCTACATCAAGCCTCTCTGAGCCTCTGCCTGCACCCGTTGCAGGGCCAGGACCCGGCATTATTCAGCGGGTGCATGGCGAAATAATATCCATACACAGAATGAATAAAGGCGACCCCGGGGTCGCCTTTGTCACATCCGGGTCGCAGCCTAGAGCCGGAAGCGCCCGATCTCCTGCTCCAGCCGCTCGGTGAGAGACTTGAGCTGGGCCGCCTGGGCGGCCTCTTCGCCGGCCTGGGCCGCCAGCGCCTGGGAGACGTGGCGGATATTCTCGGTGTTGCGGCTGATCTCGCCGGTCACCGAGGTCTGCTCCTCGGCCGCCGCCGCGATCTGGGTCGCCATGTCGCTGATGGCGCCGATGGCCTCGTTGATCCTGCCCAGGCTGAGATTCGCCGCTTCGGCGTCCTCCACGCTGGTGCCCGCCAGCTGGCGACTGGTCTCCATGCCGCCCACCGCCTTGCGGGTGGTCTGCTGCAGCGCCTCGATCATCTGCTGGATCTCGGCGGTGGAGTCGTGGGTGCGCCGCGACAGCACCCGCACCTCGTCCGCCACCACGGCAAAGCCGCGCCCCTGCTCCCCGGCCCGGGCCGCCTCGATGGCGGCGTTCAGGGCCAGCAGGTTGGTCTGCTCGGCGATGCCGCTGATGGTGGCCAGAATGCCGCTGATCTGCTGGGCGTGGCCATCCAGCTCGTGGATGGTCTGGCTGGCGTCGGAGACCTCCCCCGCCAGCCCCGTGATGCTGCGCTGGCTCTGGCCGACCTGGGACTGGCCGGCCACCGCGAGGCGCACCGCATCGCCGGCGGTGTTGGCGGCAAACTCGGCGTTGCCGGCGATCTCCTGGGTGGCGGAGGCCATCTCGGTCACCGCAGTCGCCACCATGACGATCTCGTCCTGCTGCTGGCGCACCCGCTGGCTGCGGGCCTCAGCCCCCGCCGCCTGGGTGCGGGACTGGGCCGCCAGCTCGACGGTGACGTCCCGCAACCGGCTGACGATGCCGTGCAGTCGCGCCACGAACTGGTTGAAGTTCTGGGCCAGCTGCCCCACCTCATCCTGGCTGCGGGTGGCGATCTGCACCGTGAGATCCCCCTCCCCGTGGGCGATGTCGGCGAGCGCCCTGGAGACCCGCCCCAGATCCGCGAACAGGTAGTTGAACATGGCGATGAGCAGGGCACCGAACACCAGCAGCAGCACCAGGGTCAGCCCCACCAGTTGCCACAGCAGGGAGGCGAGCGGCGCCTCCAGCACCTCCTTGTACATCACCATGGCGAGCAGCCAGTCGGTGCCGGGCACGCCTTGCACCGAGAGCAGCACCTCGCGCCCGTTCAGGTTGGCGCCGTGCAGTTCGCCGTCGCGGCTCCACGCATCCAGCGCCGCCCCGGTGAGACCGGGATCCAGCTCCGCCACCTGCTTGAGCGCCAGCTCCTTGTTTGGGTGGCCGACGATGAGGCCGGTGCGGTCGAGCAGCATGGCGTAGCCCTCCCCCTGCACCTTCATGGCCAGCACCTCGTCGATGAGGGCGTCGAGGGAGAGATCCGCCCCGGCCACCCCGATCACCCGGCCCTGGTGGCTCACCGGCTCGGCCAGGGTCACCACCATCTGCTGCATGGTCACGCTGACATAGGGCGGCGTGACGATGAGCTTGCCCGCCTTGTCGGCGTTCTGGTACCAGGGGCGGGCCCTGGGGTCATAGTTGGCGGTGTTGAGGGCGGGATCGTGGCGGGTCATCTCCCCCTGCGCCGAACCAAAATAGGTGAGGCCGAAACCGCCGGAGGTGCGGGTCTGCAGCAGGTGGGGCACCAGGGCCGTGTCGGGGTCGTGCGCAATGACGGCGGCCAGGGCGTCGACCGCGTGCTTGCGATCCGCCAGCCAGTTGCCGATGGCCACCGAGTGGGCGTGGCCGTAGTTGACCGCCTCGCTCTGGATGGCGTCAAGGGTGCGGGATTTGAGGGTGTGGAAGGCGACAATACCGAGCAGGGCTGCCATCAGCAGCACTACCCCCAGGCTGGCCGCGAGCAGCTTGCCGCGCAACGAGAGAGTCATGACAACGAATCCTTGTGGTAGCCGGGGGCCGGGAATACCCCCATCTTGGTAGTTCTATCGGCACAATGATGAACGGTCTTTAGTGAATCCTGATATTTTTTCATCTATCAACAACAGAACGCACTACCAGCAACAGACTGTTCACTATTCCATGCTGACACCCGCAGGCACCACAAGGCCGCCCTAAGGCGGCCATGAGGTCAGGTCGCGGATGACGAACAGCACCACCCGCTGACCTGTCTCTTGAGGGCGGTTTCAGGCGTCTGCAAAGAGGGTTGGCGGGCAGGGTTGAGCATCCATCTGGAACCGAGTTGGTGCTCCCCCTGTTGCCCCCTCTCGGCAACGTGGGCTGTGCTAGATTGGGTATCCCGTTTTCAAGGAGAACCCGCTGCCATGCCACGAAATATCGAGATCAAAGCCCGCATAGCCGGGGTCGATGACCTTACCCCCAAAGCTGCGGCCATCGCCGACAAGGGCCCCGTCGACATCGCCCAGGACGATACCTTCTTTCGCTGTGAATCGGGCCGCTTCAAATTGCGGACGCTCTCCCCGTCGGCAGGCCAGCTCATCTTCTACCGCAGGCCTGATCAACAGGGTCCGAAGGAGAGCTACTACCACATCACGCCAACGAACGAGCCGGACAAGCTGCGGGAAACGCTCACCCTGGCTTGCGGCCAGATTGGCAGAGTGCGAAAACAGCGGACCCTGTTTCTGGTGGGCAGAACCCGGATCCATCTCGACCGGGTTGAAGGGCTGGGTCACTTCCTCGAACTGGAAGTGGTGCTGGAAGATGACGAGCCGCGCGAGGTGGGGATGCAGGAAGCTCACGACATCATGGCGCGTCTCGGTATCGAGCCCTCCCGGTTGATCGAAGGCGCCTATCTGGATCTCCTGCTGCAACGACAACCCTGAGGGATTCACAACAGCGAGGCCGCCCGAAGGCGGCCTCGTACCATCAGGGAGCAGGGTTATGTCACCCGCGCCAGCGCCGTGTTGATCCTCAGGTTGGTCGCCTCCAGCCCCGGCTGCTGGCCGTAGAAGTCGAACGCCAGCTCGACCCCGGGGCGAAACAGCAGGCAGTGGGTGGAGCCGCCGAAGTGGAACATGCCGAGCTGCTCCCCCTTCGCGATCCGCTGCCCCGGCTGCACCGTCACCTCGCAACTCGACACCTCCGCCATGCCCACCGGCACCACGCACATCAGGCCGATCCTGGGGTTGTCCGCCTCGATGAAGATGAGTGCCCGGGTCGCCACCGCGGTGAGGAAGGGCTGGGACTGGTTCGGGGCGCTGGGGTCGGGCCCCGCCGGGCTGTCAAAACCCTGGTGGCGGTTGGCCAGGTAGTAGCTGCCGTTGACCACCTTGACCGAGCGCACCGTGCCGCTCACCGGGCTGTGCCAGCGGTGATAGCTGAGGGCGCAGAGGAAGGCCTGATAGAGGGTGCCTCCCTCGAACGCGGCGGCGCGCGGGTCGAAGTCCAGCAGGTTGTCCAGGGAATAGGGCTGCCCCTTGAGCCAGAAGGCGTCCTGCCGTCTTACCCCGGTCACCACCTGCAGCGGGGCCGACTCGCAGGCGTTGGCGATCACGCTGTCATCGTCCGGGGCCGTCACCGGCCGCACGCCGGGGCAGAAGCGGCGGGTGAAGAAGTCGTCCCAGCTGGCGAAGCCTTCGTATTCCTCTCCCGGCGCGGTGTGGAAGATCCCCTCGAAGCGCTCTGGGGTGGGGTTGTCGCCGGCCCCGAGCGCCCCCTGCGCCACCTTGACCATCTCCCGTTTCGCCACCTCCCCGAGCCAGGGGACGATCAGGGTCTGGCGATCCAGGGGGCTCACCGACTCCGTCAGCACATAACGGGACGCGGGACTTTGCAGGAAGTCGGCCCAGTAACCGAGGATCTTGCGCAGCTGCTGGTTCACCAGCGCGTTGGCAAAGAAGTCATACCCGGCGGCCGTCGCCATGGGCCAGTTAAGCAGGGCATTGATGGGGAATCCGATCAGCCCGGCGGGCTCCTGGGTCTGCACATCTTGATAGGCTTCCGGGGCCGTGGTCATGATGCCGTTGAGCAACTGCAGGAACTCATCGAAGCTGCGCACCTGGACCTGACCGAGCGGCGTGCTGTGCTCATGCTGCCACGCCTCGTCAAACATCCCCTGGGCCTGCTGATGCAGGAGAGGATCCTGCTCCACCAGCGCCTTCAATCCGGCGATCGGGGCCACCAGCGGGCGAGGCTGGCGGGTGACCGCCTGACGCAGCCGCTGTACCCAGCGCGCCACATGGGCCTGATCCCGGGGGACCCAGCCACCGGCATGGGCATGGGGGTGACGCGTATCCACTGCCTTGTTCATCGCTCTCTCCTTGTTGAAGCGCCTTGGGCCCGCCGGATGCGATGCGCCTGAGGGCGCCATCTGGCAGGAAGCAAGGTGTAGCACAGGGGAAAAGCGGCCTCCATTGGCAGAAATGGCAGCGGCGAAGCAGGGAAAAAGAGGCTAACGGAGACGGTGGCAAACGCCGGAAATGCGAAAGGCCAGCTCAATGAGCTGGCCTTTCTGAAAAATGGCAGGGGCGGCAGGACTCGAACCCGCAACCATCGGTTTTGGAGACCGCTGTTCTACCAATTGGAACTACGCCCCTGCAACAAACGAGGCGTAGTATACAAAGCAGAGGTCAAAGGTAAAGGCTTTTTTTCTCACTTTCGATGCGATCGAACAAATGACGAGCAGATCCCCGCAATTCCAACAAGGAGCGGGGGTAAGCTGCTGTATTTGCAGCCCCGACGGGGTAGGAATGGGACACAAATGGGGGTAGGGTGAAACCAGGCTCAGGGAGGCTGCCCATGCTCAATTACCGACTGCTGCAACAGCTTGCGCCCCTCAACTTCCGGGATGAGCGCAAGACGGAAACCCTGGCCGACTATCTGGACAGAGTCTCTCCCCTGGTGCCCTCCATTCCCTCCAATGTGCTCGCCCAGTGGATTTACCGTCATTGGCGCGGTTTTGAATCCAACTGGAGCTTTATCGATCTCGCCAGCCACCAGTTCGAGTGTGAGCACTGGCCCACCGCCCAGATTATCGAGCAGATAGACTCCCGCCACATGGAGGTGATCGATCGCTGGGGCGAGATGCTGCGCAGCAACCGCTACGTGCGCCGCTCCTGGCTCGGCGATGACATGCTGCACCGGGGCACCTGGTCCGAGCCTGTCATCGTCCTCGCCACCGCCCCGGGAGCCTGCTACCCGGACGGTCACCCCCTGCCCCATCCCTACTGCCTGCTGGAGGGGCACCACAGGCTCGGCTACCTGCGCAGCATGGCCGCCGATGGCGCCCCCTTGCAGGCGCAGCACGCACTCTGGATTTGTCGACCCGTTCGCGACACTTAAACGTTTTTCCGGCCAAATCCTGCCTCTGAAATAAATTTTTGACAATTCAAAAACCAGCCCTATAATCGGTGCGGTTTTGAAAAAGGTCGGGACAGGACAATGCCGTTTTTGATGAAAAAAGCAGCCTTGCAGACGGGTGGAGCGCACCAGAGCGGCCCCGTTGTTTCCGGTTCCCGTCCCACAGATCCCCCGTTTTTTTTGAAAAGAGCCCCTGTTTCAGGGGCTTTTTTTTGTGCCGGAAAAACCTTCATTGATGCCAAAGGGAATGCAGACGATGACCAATCCACTCTATAACAAACACGTCATCTCCATCTCGGATCTGACCCGGTCCGACATGGAACTGGTGGTCGCCACCGCACAGCGGTTGAAGGCCGAACCCGACAGCCGCCTGCTGAAAGACAAGCTGGTCGCCAGTTGCTTCTTCGAAGCCTCCACCCGCACCCGTCTCTCCTTCGAGACCGCAGTCCAGCGCCTGGGCGGCAACATCATCGGCTTCGCCGACGGCGGCAACACCAGCGCCAAGAAGGGCGAGACTCTGGCCGACTCCATCAAGATCATCAGCTCCTACACCGATGCGGTGGTGATGCGCCACCCGAAGGAAGGGGCAGCCCGTCTGGCCTCCGAGTTCTCCCGGGTGCCGGTCATCAACGGCGGTGACGGCTCCAACCAGCATCCCACCCAGACCCTGCTCGACCTCTTCTCCATCCACGAGACCCAAGGCAAGCTGGACGGCCTCAACGTCGCCTTCGTCGGTGACCTGAAGTACGGCCGCACCGTCCACTCCCTGGCCCAGGCCCTGAGCCTGTTCAACTGCCGCTTCTTCTTCATCTCCCCGGAGGCGCTGGCCATGCCGGACTACCTCTGCGAGGAGCTGGAAGAGAAGGGCATCCGCTTCAGCGTGTACGAGACCATGGAAGAGGTGATGCCGGAGCTCGACATCCTCTACATGACCCGCGTCCAGAAGGAGCGCTTCGACGAGACCGAGTACAAGCACATGGCCGCCAAGTTCGTGCTGGAGCTGGCGACCCTGGAAGGGGCCAAGCCCACCATGAAGGTCCTCCATCCCCTGCCCCGGGTTGACGAGATCGAGGTCGCCGTCGACAAGACCCCCCACGCCTACTACTTCCAGCAGGCGGAGAACGGGGTCTATGCCCGCCAGGCACTGCTGGCACTGGTACTGAACGAAACCGTCTAAGGGAAAGGGGAACATCATGTCCGAGAAGAACCAACTGCAAGTCGAAGCCATCCGTCACGGCTCCGTCATCGACCACGTCCCCGCCGGCCAGGGCATCAAGATCCTCAAGCTGTTCCAGCTGATCGAGACCCAGGAGCGGATCACCGTCGGCTTCAACCTCAAATCCGGCGCCCTCGGCAAGAAGGATCTCATCAAGATCGAGAACACCCGTCTGACCGAGCAGCAGGCCAACCAGCTCGCCCTGTTCGCCCCCAAGGCGACCGTCAACATCATCGAAGACTTCGTGGTGGTGAAGAAGCACCAGCTGGCGCTGCCGGAGTTCATCGAAGGGGTCTTCCACTGCCCCAACTCCAACTGCATCTCCCACAACGAACCGGTGGAGAGCTACTTCCGGGTGCGCGAGGTGAAAGGGGCGGTGCGGATGAAGTGCAAATACTGCGAGAAGTCCTTCACCCAGGACATCGTCAGCGAACGCTACTGATTTCCTGCCGACAAAGGATATCCATGTGGGCCCCATCGGGCCCATTTTTGAACCCTGTCACATCACTTATTCCCCCTTTGGTTATAATTTGCCATCCCGTAATGGATATACCTCGCTCATCCCCTGCTTGAGTGCTCCTCATTAGTGTTTTTCGCTATGAAAAGCCGGAACGACAGACTGGGCGAGACCGCCATCGCTCATCGCCAAAGGAAGTCGCCATGGTCAACACCCTCAGCCGCCCAGCAGAACCAGAGTCCGACCTGGCCCAGCTCGACGCCTGCCGCCAGATCATCGGCCAGCACTGTTACAGCACCCAGGAGGAGATCCGCCGCGAGCTCTCCGCCCGCGGTTTTGCGGACATCAGCCAGTCCACCATCTCCCGCCTGCTGCGCCGTCTCGGGGTCGCCAAGGCCCAGAACGCCAACGGCAAGAAGGTCTACACCCTGGTGGACGAGCAGCTGGAGCCCGCCGGCAGCACCCGCTCCATCCACGACATGGTGCGCGCCGTGGTCCACAACCAGCAGATGGTGCTGGTGCATACCACCCCGGGGGCCGCTACCGTGGTGGCTCGCCTGCTGGATCGCAACGCCAATCCCGAGATCCTGGGGGCCGTGGCCGGCAACGACGTGGTACTGATCGCCCCGCGCCACATCAGCCGAACCCGCCAGGCTCACGCCGCCGTGGTGCGCACCCTGGAAAACGCCCGCTGACCCCTGCTGGATGCCAGAAGGCGACCCCGGGGTCGCCTTTTTGTTGCCCGCGCGGCAAGGAGCCAGACCACGGGAAAGCCCGGGCGCCCCACCTTGCCAGCCATAAAAAACGGGAGCCCCAGGCTCCCGTTGTTGTCCCTATGTCTGTCGGCATTCATGCCAGCACGGCGCCCAGGCTCAGGCAGAGCACGATCAGCACGGTCAGCATGCCGAGCAGCGGGGCCACCCACTTCAGCCAGCGCACATAGGGCACCTTGGCGATGGCCAGCCCCCCCATGACCACGGCGGAGGTCGGGGTCACCAGGTTCACCAGGCCGGAGGCGGACTGGTAGGCGGTGACCACCAGCTCGCGGCCCACGTTGGCGAAGTCGGCGAGCGGCGCCATGATCGGCATGGTCAGCACCGCCAGACCGGAGGAAGAGGGCACCAGGAAGGAGAGCACCACTTCCAGCACGAACATCACGTTGATGAACACTACGGTGGAGAGGCCGGTCACTATCCCCTCTGCACTGTGCAAGATGGTGTGGGTGATCATGCCGTTGTCCATCACCACCACGATACCGCGGGCGATACCGATGATGAGGGCCACGCCGAGCAGATCGCGGGCACCGTCGATGAAGTTGGAGGTCAGCTCCTCCTCGCTCATGCGGGAGATGACGCCGACGATGATGGCGGCAGCCAGGAAGACGCCGGAGATCTGCGCCATCCACCAGCCCAGCACGGCCACCCCGTAGATCATCACGGCGAAGGCGGCGACGAAGATACCCAGCACGATCTTGCGGGTGGTGGTGAACTCCAGCATCTGGTCGCTCTTGTTGCCGAGGAAGTGGGCACGGTTCTCTTCCCACTTGTCGGCCACCAGGGACTTGCTGGGATCGCTTCGCACCATCTTGGCGTAACGCATCACATAGGCCACGCAGATCAGCCAGCCGGCCACCAGCATGGCGACCCGCAACCAGATGCCGTCGGTGAAGGAGATGCCGGCCGCGTTGGCGGCGATCACGGTGGCGAACGGGTTGATGGTGGAACCGAGAGTACCGATACCGGCTCCCAGCAGCACGGTCGCGGCAGCCACGACAGGGTCGAAGCGGGCGGCCATCATCACCGGCACCAGCAGGGTGTAGAACGGCAGGGACTCTTCCGCCATGCCGTAGATGGTACCCCCTGCGGCGAACAGCGCCATCAGGATGGGGATCATCCACTCTTCACGGCCACGCAGGCGATCGGTGACGCGCTCGATACCGGCATCGATGGCACCTGTCTTGGTCACGATGCCAAGGAAGCCACCGATGATCAGGATGAAGAGGGAGACGTCGATGGCGCCAGCCTCATAGGTGTCGTGGTTGTAGAGACCGTCGATGGGTGCCAGCAGCACGTCGACGATCCCCTGGGGATTGGCATCCACCAGTTTGTAGGTACCGGCCACCGGCACTTCCTTGCCGAGGGCCTCGTTCATGGTCATCTCGTATTTGCCGGCCGGCACTATCCAGCTCAGGGCGGCCACCAGGGCGATCAGCACAAACAGTATCGTGTAGGCTGACGGGAACTTGAATTTGGTCATGGTCCAGCTTCCTTCTGTGGGTGTGGTATCCATGCAGGCTGCGGGTCGTAGGGTTGGAGGTATTATGCCGCTGTCACATGGTTGAAAAGCCGGGGGTCACCCCCCGGCACCACTGACGACGTCAGTCGCCCAGCGTAGCCACCATCACTGCCTTGATGGTGTGCATCCGGTTTTCCGCCTCGTCGAACACGATGCTGTGCTCGGATTCGAACACGTCCTCGGTCACTTCCAGGCCCTTCATGCCATATTTGTCGGCCACTTCCTTGCCCATGGTGGTCTCGTCGTTGTGGAACGCCGGCAGGCAGTGCATGAACTTCACATCCGGGTTCTTGGTCGCGTTGATGACATCCATGTTGACCTGATACGGGGTCATCAGCTTCACCCGTTGATCCCAGGCTTCCTTCGCTTCACCCATGGAGACCCAGACGTCGGTGTAGAGGAAGTCGGCACCCAGCACACCCTCTTTCACGTCTTCGGTCAGGTGGATGCGCGCACCGGTCTCTTCGGCGATGAGGCGGCAGGTGGCAACCAGCTCCTCTTCCGGCCAGAAGGCTTTCGGCGCCACCAGACGGATGTCCATGCCCATCTTGGCGGCACCCACCATCAGGGAGTTGCCCATGTTGTTGCGGGCATCACCCAGGTAGGCGAACTTGATCTGATCCAGACGTTTGCCCTTGCCGTGCTCCAGCATGGTCATGAAGTCCGCCAGGATCTGGGTCGGGTGGAATTCGTTGGTCAGGCCGTTCCAGACCGGCACACCGGCGTGGGCCCCCAGCTCTTCGACGATCTCCTGGCCGTAGCCGCGGTATTCGATGCCGTCATACATGCGGCCCAGCACCCGGGCGGTGTCCTTCATGGACTCCTTGTGACCGATTTGGGAACCGCTCGGGCCGAGGTAGGAGACCTGGGCGCCCTGGTCGAAGGCCGCCACTTCGAACGCACAGCGGGTGCGGGTGGAGGTCTTCTCGAAGATCAGGGCAATGTTCTTGCCGACCAGATGCTTGCGCTCATAGCCACCGTATTTGGCTTTCTTCAGGTCGATGGCCAGATCGATCATGTATTGGATTTCGCGCGGGGTGAAGTCCAGCAGTTTCAGGAAGTTACGGTTACGCAGATTAAAAGCCATGATGAGTTCTCTCTATATTTGTTCAGACCAATTTGGCAGTGTCATTGACTACGCAGTTGTTCAGACCAGAGCCTTGGCTCAGGCATTGACGGTATTGGTGGCGACGATGTTGGTGCCGGCTTCCCCCTTGAGGATGGCGAGGCCATCTTCCAGGGAGCCGATGCCGACCATGCCGCCGGTCGCCTTGACGAATTCACAGGAGGCTTCGACCTTGGGCCCCATGGAGCCGGCATCGAACTTGACCCCGGCCAGCTCGTCCGGGCTGGTGACCCGCAGCGGACGCTGGGTCGGTTTGCCCCAGTCCAGATACACTGCATCGGCGTCGGTCAGGATCAGCAGGGCGTCGGCCTTGATCTGCTTGGCCAGGTAGGCGGCAGACATGTCCTTGTCGATGACGGCCTCGATGCCGGTCAGGCTCTGGCCATCCCAGGTCACCGGGATGCCACCACCACCGGTACAGATGATGAGGTGACCCTGGGCAATCAGGGTTTCGATGGCGTCGCCTTCGACGATGCGCTGGGGCAGCGGGGACGGCACCACGCGGCGGAAGAACTTACCGTCGGCCTTGACCACCCAGTGCTTCTCGGCAGCCAGGGTGCGGGCTTCCGCCTCTTCGTAGACGGGACCGATGAACTTGGTCGGGTTGGCAAACGCCGGATCCTGGGGATCAACCTGCACCTGGGTCAGCAGCGCGGTGACGTTGCGGCTCGGCATCAGGTTCTTCAATTCCTGGATCAGCATGTAGCCGATCATGCCCTGGGACTCGGCACCCAGCACATCCAGGGGATAGGGGGAGACCTTGGTGTAGGCGCTGTTCTGCAGGGCCAGCAGGCCGACTTGCGGGCCGTTGCCGTGCACCAGCACCACGTTGTAATCCTCGGCGATGCGGGCGATGGTCTTGGCGGCGGTGGCGATGTTCTTGCGCTGGATGTCGGCTTCCAGAGGTTCACCGCGGCGGAGCAGGGCATTGCCCCCCAGGGCGACGACGACAGTTGGTTTTTTCATGGGTGTTACTCTCGAGTTCGGGTGTGTGTGGCGCCAGCCTCTGCCGGCGCCACGCCGTCTTGTCAGATGCCGTCACGTTCCATCGGGCAGCTCATGCAGCGGGCGCCGCCGCGACCACGTCCCAGCTCTTCACCCGGGATGGGCAGCACAGTGATGCCGGCCTTGTCGTACTTCTCGTTGGTGTAGGTGTTGCGCTCGTAACCCACCACCACGCCGGGGCGCACGGTCAGCACGTTGTTGGCGTCGTTCCACTGCTCCCGCTCGGCCTCGAAGCTGTCGCCGCCGGTGGTGATGAGCCTGAGCTGATCCACCCCCAGCGCCTTCTCGATGGCGGTCACGAAGTAACCCTCTTCCTTGATGTTCATCCCGGTGGCACCGCCCGGGGTCAGGCTCCAGCAGTTCACATCCTTGCGGATGACTTCCGGATAGACGGAGAAGGTGTCGACATCCATGTGGGTCATGACGGTGTCGAGGTGCATACAGCTGCGGTGTTTCGGCAGCTCCATGGCGATGACCTGCTTGGCCTGACCGTGCTTGAACAGGCTGCGGGCCAGATGCTCCACCCCTTGCGGCGTGGTGCGCTCGGACATGCCGATGAGCACGGCGCCACGGCCGATGACCAGGACGTCGCCCCCTTCGATGGTGGAGTTGTCGTAGTCGCGCTCCTCGTCACCGAAGTACTTGATGAACTCCTGACCGGCAAACTGCGGGTGCCAGCGGTAGATGGCCTTCACGTGGTTGGTCTCGCGACGACGGGCGGCCTTGGCCATGGGGTTGATGGAGACGCCGCCATAGACCCAGCAGGAGGTATCGCGGGTGAAGAGGTGGTTGGGCAGCGGTTCGATGATGAAATCGGTCGGGGCATGCATGCCGACCACCATGTTGACGCCGCTGTAGGGCATCTCGGAGTAGGTGAGGCCGCCGGAGAGGATGCGGGCCAGCTCGCGGTGAGGCATGTCCGCCAGGAAGCAGCGCACGTCGTTGGCCAGGGCAGTGCCGAGGCGATAGTCGGAGACCTGGTGTTGCAGCAGCCAGGCTTTGGCTTCCGGCACGTCCAGGGTTTCCGCCAGCAGATTGGTCAGGAGGAAGACTTCGACATTCTGATCGCGCAGTACCTGAGCGAATTTGTCGTGCTCCTGACCGGCACGTTCCACGGACAGGACGTCGTCAAACAGCAGATCCTGGCAGTTGGAAGGGGTCAGACGCTTCAGACTGAGGTTGGGGCGGTGCAACATGACACGGCGCAACTGGCCAACTTCAGAACCTACATAAAATTTGCTCATGATGATATTCCGTCTAGCAGTGGTCCCTGCGAGTGATTGAATAGATTCCTTCTATTCAGGCTCGTGGCTAAGGCGGGATATTCTTTATGTAGGGTACTCGGCTTGTGTTCTATCCTGCCCTTGCCTTTCGACGCAGAGATTAGGTCTGGCAACTCCACCAAACTTGGACATTGATCACATTCACCCGAGACTGCATAAATTCAGAAGTTAATTTATGATGGAGTTTACATATCTGACATTTCCCTCACCCTCCATCCGGCATAAATACGCAATAAAGCCCCAACATATTCCACAAAGAGCGCAATTTCATTCATCCATGATATCCAGAAATGGATAGCCACTAATAAAAAAATCAAATAAATCATTACATTAAAATCAAAATGCTCATTTTTTGAATAAAGCTCACCCAACTTTGAATTTATCCTCGCTTATCATCCCGTTTGCTCTCACATAAATAATCACCTGCTCCTTTATCGCTGAATAATCCATCTCTTGTCCCAGATCATGGCGGCCCGCCCGGGCCAGATGGCGAGCCTCATCGCCAAGTCGTGTGCACTATCTCTTTTATATGGATATGCATTTTGCACGCATCCTGATGGCGCCTTTTTCATCGACCGGTGTGCAACCGGGATTCAAAGTTTTTTCATTAGTTGAATTTTTTCAGTCACCTTGCGCCGATTTCGGGTTCGCCTTAACTCAAAAAGTGATGCTTGTCACATTCGTTCCCGTCACCAAGGAGATAACCATGAAGATCCCGTCGCTGTTTCTGCTCGTCGCCCTGGTCCTGCCCATGACACCGGCCTTGGTGCATGCCCAGGGAGCCCCCGCCATGCCGCTGGTGGTCTGTCACGTTGACCAGGCACCCCAGATGCTGGTACCCGCCTACCTATGCCAATGGCACGGTGGCAGCCAGCATCCCTGACCCTCTCGCCCAAGGGGAGGCGATCTCCTCTTGGGTCATCCCCGCTTTACCTCCTTTATCTCCTGAATGGGATCCGGACCACGCCACCTGCATCATGCCCGTTGCCCTCCTCCCCCCTAATCTGCGATCGACACTGACCGGCCTCCCCGGATTCTGAACCGCAGTTAAACGCCTTGTGAGACATTCGCCATAGACTGAGTAAGCAAAGTGCCAACAAAATTCTCGCCATAGTCGGAAGATGCGCGTGAAAAAACAGCACAACAGATCATTAAAGCCATGATTTTAAAAAAGATAACTTCATTATCCTTTCTCGGGAAACCAGTTTGAAAAAAACGTTTTTCAGCATGTCATTGTCGCCCTGCGCGAAATCCTTATAGTTACTCCTGCACGGACGCAATGAAGTCGGTCAGGAAGACTGGCTGCCAGGGTTGGGCAAATGGACTCACCACAGGATGTGGTAAAGGACACCTCCCAGGACGGAGAAAGTGCGACGGGAACGGATGACTCGTCAGGCCATGATGGCTAAAGGACACCCCAAAGGATTGGGAAGGGGAAACCTAAAGGAAGAGGTATAGTCAGGGATTGCAGGGAGCAACTTCGTTCAAGGATATGAGCGATAAGACTATCGGGGGCGACGCAAGTCGCCCCCATCTTTTTTTGGGTTTTTTTCACGTCTGCCCGCTGATGGGTTACCCCGGCCACGGCGTTGCTGGCCAGGATGCCCCGGATTCGCCCAGCCGGCGCTATTCCAGCCGGAAGTGCCCCACTATCTCCCGCAGCCTGTCATAGGTGCGCTGCATGGCGTTCGAGCTGTCCACGGTGCGCTCGCCATTCCCCTTGAGCTGGGTGATCACCTCGGCGATGGCACTCATGTTGCGATTGATCTCCTCGGCAACGGCACTCTGCTCCTCCGCGGCCGTGGCGATATGGCTGATGAGATCGTTGATCTCCACCACTTCTCCCGCCATCAGATCCAGCGACGCATTCACCTTGCTGGTGTTTTCCGCCGCATCCTGGCAGCTCTGCCGGGTGTTGCCCATGGCGGCCACCACGGTCTGGGTGCCCCGTTGCAGCCGGGTCAGCATGGTCTGGATCTCGGCAGTGCTCTTCTGGGTGCGTCCCGCCAGAGAGCGCACTTCGTCCGCCACCACCGCAAACCCCCGCCCCTGCTCACCAGCCCGGGCCGCCTCGATGGCGGCGTTGAGGGCCAGCAGGTTGGTCTGCTCTGCGATGCCACCGATGACCCCGAGAATCGAGCCTATCTGCTGCACATCCTGCTGCATGGCTTCGATGGAGTGTGCCGTGGTCTCCACCTCCGTCACCAGCGCAGTGACGCTGGCCATGGCCTGATCCACCACCTGACGCGACTGGTTGGCCAGTTGCTGGCTCTGGCCGGTCAGCTGGGCAGTATTGGCCGCGCTCTCCGATACCGAGACGGCAGTACGGCTCATCTCGTTGATGGCGGTGACCACCTGTTCGGTCTCCCGCACATGCTCCGCCAGCAGGCCCTGGGCTGACCCCGTCTGCCTCGCCAATGCCGATATCCCTTCATTGAGCTGGCCACTCGCTTGTCTCACCTCCCCCATCATGCCCTGCAACTGCTCGATGAAACGGTTGATGCCCGCCGAGATCTGGCCGAGATCATCCTTGCTGGTTACCGTGAGCCGGCGGGTCAGATCCCCATTGCCCTGGGAGAGCTCCTGCACCAGGTCGCGCAGGGAGAGGATGGGTCTATAGGCCAGGTTGAGGGCCACCATGGAGAGGGCCAGTACCAGCGCCGCCACCCCGAGCAGGGCCAGGGTGATCTTGCCGTTGAGCGCCTGGGTCATGGCCCGGATATAGTCGAGATCCACATAACCGGTCAGGGTCCACTCGCTGCCGCGAATATCCAGCTTGTTGGGGCGGCTCTCGCTCTCTCCCTGGGGCTTGCTGCTGTAGAGCACCTGTCCCTGACTGTCGGTGAGGGAGAAGTAACGCCCTTCCCCGCTTACCTTGGTCAGCAGCGTCTTGAACTCGCTCATGTCGAGGTAGTAGAGGTAGGCGGAGTCGGCACCGCGCGGCACTAGGATGGAGATGACGGGTTTGCCGTCCAGCTGCTCCAGCGGGCTGACGGTGATCTGGTTGTTGGCGGCGGGGATCAGCTTGCGCAGGGCGTCAACCCTGGCCTTGTCGTCGATGACCCCGTTCGCGTCGAATGCCATGTCGCCAATGAGCTTGACGATGTTGTGAAAGCCGGTCTCCTGCAGCGCCTTCTTGACGCTGGTCACCCCGAGGTTGAGGTTGGCGGCCAGCAGCACCTTCTGGTTGATGTCACCCGCCAGCTTCTCCCTGACCAGGGTGATCTGCTCGTTGATGTTCTGGGTGGCCTGGGTGCGGATGTAGCCGCTGATGAAGTGGTTGACGCTGAACCAGGCGGTACCGATGGTGACCAGAATGGCGAGCAGCAACAGCACGTTGATTTTGACTTTGAATGCCATGGTATGGGTCCCTCCAAAGAGAAAGGGCCGGGATGACCCGGCCCTCCCTGCCAATGCTTACTTCTTCTTGGCGTACTTCATGGAGTCCAGGGCTACCGCCAGGATGATGATGCCGCCCTTGATGATGAACTGCCAGTAAGGGCTGACACCGATGTAGGTCAAACCATAGTTGATCAGCGTGAAGATAAGTACGCCGGTGATCACACCCGCGACAGTTCCCACACCGCCGGCAAACGAAACGCCCCCCACCACGCAGGCCGCGATGGCATCCAGCTCGTACATGAAGCCGAGGTTGTTGGTGGCACTGCCGATCCGCCCCGCTTCCAGCATGCCGCCGAAGGCGTAGAAGACACCGGCCAGGGCATAGATGACCACCAGGTTGACGGCGACGTTGACGCCGGACACCTTGGCCGCTTCCGGGTTGCCACCGATGGCGAAGATGTTCTTGCCAAAGCGGGTCTTGTTCCACAGCACCCAGACGAAGACGCTGGCGATGGCCGCATAGAAGGTCAGGTACGAGAGTTTGAACCCGCCAATCCGGATGAAGCCCTGCGCAAAGTTGGAGAAGCGAGGATCAAACCCGGCTACAGGGGAAGCCCCCACGGAGTCGAAATAGAGGGAGTTGATGCCGTAGACGATGATCATGGTGCCCAGGGTGGTGATGAAGGGCGTCACGTTCAGGTAGGCGACGATAAGGCCGTTGACCAGACCAATCAGGGCCCCCACCACGCACACCAGGAGGATCACCGCCGGAATGGGCACCTCCCCCAGGGTGGGGAAGACCTTGTTGACGTTGGTCAGGGCCTGCAGCATGGTGGCCGCGATCAGCGCTGCCAGGCCGACCTGGCGACCGGCCGACAGGTCAGTACCCTGGGTGATGATGATGCCCGCCACCCCGAGGGCGATGATGACCCGTACCGAGGACTGGGTCAGGATGTTGCTGAGGTTGGTGAGGCTGAGGAAGGAGGGCTCCTTGATCACGATGATCATGAGCAACACCAGCAACACCACATAGATGCCGTTCTCTTTGAGCGCCTGCATCAGATTGAAATTTTTAGCCGACTCCATAATGTCTTCCTGTCTTTATAGGTACAGAGATGCCAGGCGCAGGATCTCGCTCTGGTCAGTTTCTTTGGTGTTGACGATCCCCGCGACCCGGCCATTGCTCATGACCATGATGCGGTCCGTGATGCCGAGCAGTTCCGGCATTTCGGAGGAGATGATGACGATGCCCTTGTCCTTCTTCGCCAGCTCCAGGATGAGCTGGTAGATCTCGAACTTGGCGCCGACGTCGATACCCCGGGTCGGTTCATCCAGCATCAGGATCTCGGGCTGGGTCAGCAGCCAGCGACCGATGATCACCTTCTGCTGGTTGCCACCTGAGAGGGAGCCGATCTGGGTCTGCTGGGTCGGTGTCTTGACCCGCATGGAGTCGATGACCCACTGGGTATCGCTCTTCATCTTGTTGTCGCTGAGCAGCCCCATGGATCCCTTGTAGTTGTCCATGTTGGCGATCAGGGAGTTGAAGGCGATGTCGAGGCGTGAATAGATCCCGGTGGAGCGGCGCTCCTCGGTCACCAGGGCGAAGCCGTTCTGGATCGCCTCGTGGGCGTTGTGGTTCGCCACCTCTTTGCCGTGCAGCTTGATGGTCCCTTCGCTGCGATCGCGGATGCCGAACAGGGTCTCCACGATGTCGGTGCGCTTGGCCCCCACCAGACCGGCGATGCCGAGGATCTCCCCCTTGTGCAGGTTGAAGGTCACGTCCTTGATGGAAGGCTGGTTCTTGGCCGTCAGGTGCTCGACCTCGAGGATCACCTCTTTGGGCTGGTTGGTTTTTTCCGGGAAGCGCTGGGTGAGCTCGCGGCCGACCATCATGCCGATGATCTGATCCATGGTCATGCCCTTGAGGGGCTGGGTCGCCACCCACTGGCCATCCCGCAATATGGTGATCTCGTCACAGAGCTGGAAGATCTCTTCCATCTTGTGGGAGATGTAGACGATGCCGCACCCCTTCTCCTTGAGCTTGTTGATGATCTTGAAGAGGTGGTTGACCTCTTTCTCGGTCAGGGAGGAGGTGGGTTCGTCCATGATGACGATCTTGGCGTCATAGGAGAATGCCTTGGCAATCTCGATCATCTGCATCTGGGAAACCGACAGGGTGCCGACCTTGACCCTGGGGTCGATGTCGATGTCCAGCTCCTCGAAGATATGCTTGGTGTCCTGATACATCTTGCCGTGGTCGACAAACAGTCCCTTGGTGGGATAGCGGCCGAGCCACATGTTGTCCATCACGGTGCGTTGCAGTACCAGGTTCAGCTCCTGGTGCACCATGGAAACGCCATTCTCCAGCGCCTCTTTGGACGAGGTGAAGTTGATCTCCTGTCCCTTGAAGAAGATCTTGCCCTGATCCTTCTCGTAGATGCCGAACAGGCACTTGAGCAGCGTGGACTTCCCTGCGCCATTCTCGCCCATCAACGCATGCACAGAATGAGGACGGACCCGTAAATTGACATTATCGAGTGCCTTGACGCCAGGAAAGCTCTTACTGACGTCAATCATCTCCAACAGCCATTCTGATTGTTGCCGTGTTGTCATATCAGCCATCACATCTGGTTGAAAAGAGGGCAAGGGGATCTCCCTTGCCCTGAGGGGAGGAATTACTCGAATTGGGACAGGTTGTCTTTGTCTACGCCCACGTAGGCAACGCGGACGACCTTGTTGTCGATCTTCCAGTTGGTGCCTTCACCGGCCGGCTTGCCTTCGGCCAGGTTCTTGGTCAGCTCGAAGGTGGCCTTGGCCTGGTTGGCCGCATCGTTCAGCACGGTACCGGCCATGGCACCGCTCTTGACCATGGCCAGGGCTTCCGGCAGGGCGTCAACACCGAACACCGGGATGGCTGTCTTGCCCTGGGCCTTCAGGGATTCCACTGCGCCCATCGCCATGCCGTCGTTGTTGGCGATGACCACTTCGATCTTGTTGGCGTTCGGACCGGAGATCCAGGCGTCCATCTTGTCCTTGGCCATGGCGGTATCCCACATACCGGTATCCATGTGCAGCTGCTCGGTCTTGATGCCGCCATCGTTCAGAGTCTTGACGACGTAGGTGGTGCGGGCTTCTGCATCCGGGTGGCCAGGCTCACCCTTGAGCAGCACGAACTGGATGACGCCATCCTTGTTCAGATCCCACTCGGGGTGCGCTTTCCAGTGCTTGGCGATCAGCTGGCCCTGGATGATGCCGGACTCCTTGGAGTCGGTGCCAACGTAGTAGGCCTTGTCATAGCTGGCCAGGTCGGCCGCGCTCGGTTCCTTGTTGTAGAAGACCACGGGGATCTCGTCCGCACGGGCTTTCTCAATCACGACAGGGGCCGCCGCCGGGTCAACCAGGTTGATGGCCAGGGCCTTCACGCCCTTGGCCAGCAGCACGTCGATCTGGTCGTTCTGCTTGGACTGGTCGTTCTGGGAGTCGTTCATCAGCAGTTCCACACCCGGGGTGGCCGCCGCTTCTTTCTCGATGGCCTTGCGCACCACGGCCATGAAGTTGTCGTCGTACTTGTAGACGGTGACCCCGATACGGGTATCGGCCTGGGCTTGGGCTCCCGCCATCAGTCCCATCAGCAAGGTGGCAACTGTCGTGAGTTTTTTCATTGTTATGCTCCGATCTCTATCTGTTTTTTGTAGGGAATGCTGTACACCGTTTGAGCTGGCGCCAGCCTAATGTAATCAGTTTGTTGTGAGGCGGTCTGTGATCCTGGCAACAAAATGAAAACGTTTACACTCTGTTACATAGCCGTAATATTGTTAAAAATCAAATAGTTACGTGAGAAACCGCCTTTGAGTCTCGCCATCTCGCGACGGCGGGTCCGGCTAGCTCAGACGGCAGTGCCAGTGATAACGCCCCGGCAACAGCCAGAACTCGGGCCGCACGCTCTGGCTCCAGGAGTCGTCGCCTCCCACCCCCATGTGGAAGCCATCGAGGCACAGGTGCGTGCCCCCCAGGGCCACCAGATCGGTCTGGTGACGGGCTTCGGCCAGCTGCTGCTGACTGTAGCGGCTGACGCTGAAGTGGAAGCGCCCCTCCACCGCCAGATCCCCCAGTTGCAGTGCGCGGGTATCGCAGCGCAGTCCGTTGTCGGTGGGGAAGACATAAGGGGTGTGCAACGCCTCGATGGGCAATTGCCAGCGACCGAGATCGGCTGCGAGCCGGCGATCCGGGTAATTCTCGTGGGGGCCAAGCCCCAGCCAGCTCACCGGGGCACCTTCGGCCGGTTCATCGGCCAGCCAGAGCCGGGCACCGATGCGCGGCAGGGAGGGCATGTCGGCGGCCACCTCCACCTCGATGGCGAGGTGCATGGCGCCCTCCCCGTCCACCCTGTGATGCCAGCGGGTCAGGATCTTCGGTTCGTCACCCACGAAGTAGCCGTGGTGCGCCGTGATGAGACCCAGCTCCGGACTCGCCTCCAGGCCGAGACAGCGGTGCTGCAGATCATTGAGCCCGGCCTCCTGCCAGCGGGCAATCCAGGCGTTGGGATCGGCGTGATCCGCCTCGCTGGTGCCGATATCGTTGTCGAGCGGCGCCCGATAGAAGTGATCGGCGATGGCGTCGCGCAGCCGCTCGCGGCCCTGCTTCTGCCAGCTGACGATGCGACCACTGGCCTTGTCGAGCTGCCACAGGGAATCTGCGGCGCCAAGCACCCAGTGATCGCGCTGCTCGGTCAGGCTGACCGCCGGGCATGCCGACGGCAGCGCCAGGGGCGAGGGCAACAGGCATTGCTGGCGAGCCACCTCGTGACCCGCTCCGGCCCAGGCCGTGGCGGTGGGCTGCACGATGGCGAGATCCAGCCAGACGAGCGCCCCCGGCGCAAAGGCCGGCAGTTGCTCCAGCAGGGTCAGCGTCACGCTCCCCCGGGGAGCCAGCTCGAGCGAGCATTCACCCTGGCTCACCACCACGCCGTCTTCACACAGACGCCACAGCAGGCGTTCGTTGTCCGTCTCGCGGAACAGATATTCGCTGCGGATCTCCACCGTCAGCGGCTGGCGACCCTGCAGGGTAAGAACAAAGGGCTGCTGGGCACGCCGGGCTTCAAACAGGGAGGGATGGGGGGTGCGATCGGGGGACAGCAGGCCGTTGCAGCAGAACTGGCGATCGTTGGGAGTGTCGCCGAAATCGCCACCATAGGCCCAGAAATGGCGGCCATCGTCGGTCTGCTTGTCCAGCCCCTGATCGACCCAATCCCAGACAAACCCACCCTGCAGCCGCGGATGATCGCGAAATGCCTGCCAGTAATGGGCATAGCCCCCCAGGCTGTTGCCCATGGCGTGGGCGTATTCGCACAGGATCAGCGGCCGGGTCTCTTCCGGCAGGCCGATCCACTTGGCCAGCGCCCACTTGGGCACCGCCGGGAAGGGTTGATCCTGGTGGGTACGGGCATACATGGGGCAGATGATGTCGGTGGCCGGGGTGTCGGCCCCGCCCCCTTCGTACTGCACCGGGCGGCTGGGATCCGCCCCCTTCACCCAGCGATACATGGCGTCGTGGGCCGGGCCATAACCTGATTCGTTCCCCAGGGACCAGATGATGATGCAGGGGTGGTTGAAGTCCCGGGCCACCATGCGGGTAACACGCTCCAGGAAGGCGTTGCTCCAGGCGGGATCCCGCGCCAGCCGCCCCATGGGGGTCATGCCGTGGGTCTCCAGGTTCGCCTCGTCCACCACATAGAGGCCGAGCCGGTCGCACAGGCGATAGAGCTCGGGGTGATTGGGATAGTGGGAGCAGCGCACCGCGTTGAAGTTGTGCCGCTTCATCAGCAGCAGATCCTGCTCCATGTCGGCCGGGGTCACCACGTGACCCGTGGCGGGATGGTGTTCATGGCGATTGGCACCACGAATCAGCAGGGGTTGGCCGTTGACCCGCAGCAGGCCGCCACGGATCTCCACCGCCCGAAAGCCCACGTCATGGGCCTCGCTCTCGAGGACGCTTCCTTGCTCGTCCAGCAGGGTCAGGGTCAGGCGATAGAGGTGCGGGGTCTCGGCGCTCCACTTGTGTGGCGCCGTTATCGTCAGCCACAGCTCGGCGCGATCGTCATACACCCCTTTCTCGTCGATGGCCTGGGTGCCGATCCGCTGGCGCAGGGTCGCGACCCGCTCGTCGCCATCATAGAGGTTGGCCTCCACCGACAGACCGGCTCCGTTGGCCGCCTGCAATTCAACCTTGAGGCGGGCATCCCGGTAGCAGGCGTCGAGCTCGGGCGTCACCCGGATATCCATCAGATGACGGGTCGGTTTGTGCAGCAGGCTGACGGAGCGGAAGATGCCGCTCATGCGCCACATGTCCTGATCTTCCAGATAGGAGCCGTCAGACCAGCGCAGCACCAGGACGGCGAGGCGGTTGGCCCCGGCCTGAAGGAAGGGGGTCAGATCGAATTCCGCCGGCAGCCGGCTGTCCTGGGAGTAACCGACCCAGCGGCCGTTGCAGAAGAGGTGAAACGCGCTGTCCACCCCGTCGAAGATGATCCGGGTCTGTCCCTCGGCCAGCCAGTCCGCAGCAACGGTGAACTCGCGGGAGTAGCAACCGGTGGGGTTCTCGGCAGGCACCCGGGGCGGGTCGCAGGGAAAGGGGTACTTGATGTTGGTGTAGATGGGCACATCCGTGACGGGCCGCGCCCCCGGGTAGGCCGCAGCCAGTTGCCAGTTGCCCGGCACCTTGATGGGGCAGGCATCCGGCAGATCCTCCACCAGCCACTGCTCCGGCACCCGCTCCGGGGCCTCGAACCAGGAGAACTGCCACTCGCCGTCCAGCAGCAGGCGGGAAGGTGACAACCCCCCCATCCTGGCTTCCCCTTCACTGCGCCAACTGGACAAGGGGGTATGGGCTGGCAACCGGTTCACGGCGGTGATCCCCTGAGTCTGCCAATCCTGACGGGCCACTATCTCCCTGAGCATGCTTCACTTCTCCCTGCATTCACGCTGAAAACCACTGCAGTGTAGGAGAGTTTTGCCCGGTGATCGGCGATCCCGCTCACACAGATGTAAACGATTACACTCATTTTGTTAAGTAAAACGGAGTAAAAATCGGATAAATCCGGGTAAATGACCCCACGGGGGAAAAAGCGGACCTTCGGAAGGGCAAAAGATGCCCGGGAGTGTGAAACCGGGAGGCAATGGCCGAGCCAGCGGAGCAAGCCATGGCAAAGACCCGACATCGCGCCCCCCTCGCCTCATCAGGTGCTGGAGCGCCTCAACCCGGTTCCGGGCACGCATGCAGCCCGGCCTCTCGAAGGAGTGTGCAGAGGCCACGAGCGCCCCTGCCCGGCGCAGAGAAAAGCCATGGCGAGCGTCTGGCAGGATCTGGCAAGAAGTGAGGCTCGGCAGGCCGGGGGCGAGGGGCTCGTGACAGACGAGCGGGAAGAGCTGGCGAGTTCGGCAGGCAGGGAGCGGGAGGGGACGGTTGTCACTCCTCAGACAGTCCTTTATGGTCTGCGCTAGCCATGCTCTGAGCTATCTATCGTCTGAGCTATCTATCGTCTGAGCTATGGGGGCGCTTTATATGCTGCAGTACGGGTTCGCCAGGTGCAGCGCTTACGCCGACGGGGCGCAAGCGCTGCGATCAGGACCTGACGGGAGCGACCGAATGGCGGTTGATCAGGGTGGGGGTATAGATGCGGCTCTGCACCGATTCGCTCTCCCCTGCGGCAAGTTGCAGCGCCAGCTTGGCCGCCTGGGCCGCCATCAGCTCGATGGGATAGCGCATGGTGGAGAGCTTGGGCCTCAGGTATCTGGCGTAGATGATGTCATCGAAGCCCACCACAGACACCTCTTCCGGCACCTTGAGGCCGTTGTCCGCCAGCACGGAGATGGCCCCTGCCGCCATGGCGTCGTTGTAGGCCACCACCGCCGTGATGGGCAACCCCTTGGCCAGCAGGTTGAGCATGGCGCGCTCACCCCCCTCTTCATTGGGCATGCCGCTCTCCACCAGCTCGGGATCGGCGAAGACCTCCGCCTCCGCCAGGGCATCCTGATAGCCCTGGTGGCGCAACAGCGCATCCTCGATGGCGTGATCCGAGCTCAGGAAGGCGATATGGCGGTGGCCGAGATCCAGCAGATGACGGGTGGCGGTCGCCGCACCCTGGCGGTTGTTGAGAGCGATGCAGCGCCCCCTCAGACTCGGAATGTCGCGGTTGATCAGCACCATGCCGGGGGCACGCAGGGCGTAGTCGACCAGCTCCTCGTCGCCGAGCGCCTTGCTGTGCACCACCAGTGCCTCGCAGCGTTTGCCGATGAGCAGCTCGATGGCCTCCCGCTCCTGCTGGGCGCGGTGAAAACCATTACCCATCAACAGGTGCAAGCCCTGCTCCACCGCCACCGCCGCGACCCCTTTGACCAGGGCGCCGAAGAAGGGATCCGCCACGTCCCCCACCACCACTCCCATGGTGTCACAGGTCTGGCTGACCAGGGCCCGCGCGTTGGCATTGGGGGTATAGCCCAGCTCGGCCATGGCCTTCAGCACCACCTCGCGGGAGGCGGCACTGGCCTTGGGTGAGTTGTTCATCACCCGTGAAACCGTTGCCACTGACACATTGGCCAAACGGGCGACATCCTTGATGGTGCTCATGCTGTTTTCACTTATTTCACGCTGCAACTGACCGCATTATACCGTTCAATGTCACTGATAACAGGGGGAAAAATCAGAACTTGCCACATTGGTCGATGAAAACAAGTGTAATCGTTTACAAATATTTGTTAAGCAGCTCACAGTTTGCCCGTCAGCCCCTCGGCTAGACTCCTGCTCAGGCTTTCCTGATGCGAGGAGTTGAGGGTGGAACAACGGATGAAAGTACTGGTCACCGGCGGTTGCGGCTACATCGGCAGCCACACCTGTCTGGCCTTGCAGGCCGCAAGCATGGAGCCCGTGGTGGTGGACAACCTCTGCAACAGCAAGGCGAGCGTCCTGACCCGTGTCGCCGCCATCAGCGGGCACGAGCCCCGCTTCTACGAGGGGGACATCCGTGACCCGGCCCTGCTGGATCGCATCTTCAGCGAGCAGCACATCGACGCCGTGATCCACTTCGCCGCCCTCAAGGCGGTCGGCGAGTCGACCCGCATCCCGCTGGACTACTACGAGAACAACCTGAACGGCACCCTGGTATTGCTGCAGGCGATGAAACGGGCCGGGGTACGCAATCTGGTGTTCAGCTCGTCGGCCACCGTCTACGGCGACCCCGCCAGCACCCCGATCCGGGAAGATTTCCCCCGCAGCGCCACCAACCCCTACGGCCGATCCAAGCTGATCATCGAGGAGATCCTCGAGGATCTGCAGCGAGCCGAGCCCCACTGGAGCATGACCCTGCTGCGCTATTTCAACCCCGTCGGCGCCCACGAGTCCGGCACTCTGGGGGAGGATCCCCAGGGCATCCCCAACAATCTGATGCCGTTTTTGACCCAGGTCGCCATCGGCCGGCGCGACTGCCTCTCGGTCTTTGGTAACGATTACCCAACCATCGACGGCACCGGGGTGCGCGACTACATCCATGTGATGGATCTCGCCGAAGGGCACGTCAAGGCTCTGGAACACTGCGCCGGACGGGGCGGTGTCCACGCCTACAACCTGGGCACGGGCCAGGGCCAGAGCGTGTTGCAGATGGTCGCGGCGTTAGAGGCCGCCTGCGGTCGGCCCCTTCCCTACCGGATCGAGCCACGGCGCCCCGGCGACATCGCCGAGTGCTGGGCCGATCCCGCCAAGGCCGCTCGGGAACTGGACTGGCACGCCAGCCGGGATCTCGCCGCCATGTGCGCCGACAGCTGGCGCTGGCAGTCCGCCAACCCCAATGGTTACGAGGCGTAGGCCCTGGCCTGCGCCTTCGGATGTATTCAACTCACACACTGGAGTGATGATGTTCAACCCCGTTGATCACCCCCACCGCCGCTTCAACCCGCTCACCGGCCAGTACGTGCTGGTCTCCCCTCACAGGGCCAAGCGCCCCTGGCAAGGCCAGGTCGAGAAGGTGAGCCTGGCGCCGAGCCAGGCCCATGATCCCGACTGCTTCCTCTGTGCGGGCAACACCCGGGTGACCGGCGATATCAACCCCGACTATCAGGGCACCTTCGTCTTTACCAACGACTTCGCCGCCCTGATGCAGGACACCCCGGCCGCTGACGCGGCGCCGGATCCCCTGCTGAAGCTGGAAGCCGCCCGGGGCACCAGCCGGGTCATCTGCTTCTCGCCGGATCACGGCAAGACCCTGCCCGAGCTGCCCCTGCCCGCCATCGAAGGGGTGATCACCACCTGGATGGACCAGGTGGCCGAGCTCTCTGACCAGTGGGAATGGGTCCAAGTCTTTGAAAACAAGGGCGCCGTCATGGGCTGCTCCAACCCGCACCCTCACGGCCAGCTCTGGGGCAGCGACTTCCTGCCCAACGAGATTGCCCGGGAAGAGGCGCACCAGCGCGCCTGGCTGGCCGAACACGGCCGCCCCCTGCTGCTGGACTATGTGGAGCGGGAGCTGGCGGATCGCTCCCGCATCGTGGTGGAGACCGCCCACTGGCTGGCGGTGGTGCCCTTCTGGGCGGCCTGGCCGTTCGAGACCCTGCTGCTGCCCAAGGCCCATGTCCCCTCCATGCTGGATCTCACCCGGGAACAGCAACAGGACCTGGCCATCGCGCTCAAGGAGCTCACCAGCCGCTACGACAACCTGTTCCAGTGCAGCTTCCCCTACTCCATGGGCTGGCACTTCGCCCCGCCCCGTTCCGACTGCCCCGAGGCGTGGCAACTGCACGCCCACTTCTATCCGCCCCTGCTGCGCTCCGCCACGGTGCGCAAATTCATGGTGGGCTTCGAGATGCTGGCCGAAACCCAGCGCGATCTCACCCCGGAACAGGCGGCGGAACGGCTGCGCGCCCTCAGTCCCATCCACTACAACGACCAGAACCAGTCCAACGAGGAGGCCCTATGACCCCGAGCCAGCGCGTCAGCGCCGTGTTTGCCGAGCAGTTTGAGCAACAACCCGACCTGCTGGTACGGGCTCCAGGCCGCGTCAACCTCATCGGCGAGCACACCGACTACAACGACGGCTTCGTGCTGCCCTGCGCCATCGACTACGAGACCTGCGTCGCCATCGGCCTGCGCGGCGACAACCTGGTCGAAGTGATCGCCGCCGACTACGACAACCAGCGCGACCGGTTCAGTCTCGATCAACCCATCGATCACCACCCCAGCCAGCGCTGGAGCGACTACATCCGCGGCGTGGTGAAACACCTGCAGGCACGGGGCCACGCCCTGCGCGGCCTCAATCTGGTGGTCTCCGGCAACGTGCCCCAGGGGACGGGTCTCTCCTCCTCCGCCTCCCTGGAGGTGGCCATCGGCCAGGCCTTCAAGGAGGCCCAGGGGCTGGCCATCAGCCAGGCGGAAATCGCCCTCAACGGCCAGCAGGCGGAGAACCAGTTCGTCGGCTGCAACTGCGGCATCATGGATCAGATGATCTCCGCGAGCGGCAAGCAGGATCACGCCCTGCTGCTCGATTGCCGTTCCCTGGAGACCCGGCTCATCCCCATGCCGACCGATCTGGCGGTGCTCATCGTCAACTCCAACGTGCGCCGCGGCCTGGTGGACAGCGAATACAACACCCGTCGCCAGCAGTGCGAAACCGCCGCCCGTCACTACGGGGTCAAGGCCCTGCGGGATCTTGACCTGGCCACGCTGGAAGCGGGCAAGGACGGTCTGGACGAAGCCTGCTATCGCCGTGCCCGCCACGTGGTCGGCGAGAACGCCCGCACTCTGGCGGCGGCCGATGCGCTGGCACAGGGCGATCTGGTGCGCCTCGGCGAGCTGATGGGCCAGTCCCACGCCGCCATGCGCGATGACTTCGAGATCACCGTGCCCCCCATCGACGGCCTGGTGGAGATCATCAAGGCCCGGCTCGGCAGCGAAGGCGGTGTGCGCATGACCGGCGGCGGTTTTGGTGGCTGCGTGGTCGCCCTGCTGCGCCCCGAGAAGGTGGCCGAGGTGATCGCCGTGGTGGAGGCGGAATACCCGGCCCGCTTCGGCCTCAAGGCGGACTGCTACGTCTGCCGTGCCAGCGCAGGGGCCGGCAGACTGTAACGCACGCCTGACAACGGGTGACGCCCCCTGCCCGGCACTCGCGACGCCGGCAGGGGGCGACGGGATCACGACGGGGAACCGCAAACCATGATGAGATTCGAGCTGGAAAACGAGGAGGGACTGCGGCTGCGCGGTCTCACATACGGGGCCACCCTCACCTCCCTCACCCTGCCGGTGGCGGGAGAGCGGCGGGAGGTGTTGCTGGGCTGCGCCGACGAGGCCTACCTCACCCAGCAGGTATGGCTGGGGGCCGTGGCGGGGCGCTTTGCCAACCGCATCGGCGGCGCCCGCCTTGAGCGGGAAGGCCAGTGCTGGACGCTGGACGCCAACCAGGGGGCCAACTGCCTGCACGGCGGGCGCGACGGGTTCCATCGCCGCACCTGGCAGATCAAGGAGCAGGAGGCGGACAGGGTCAAGCTGGCGCTCCTCTCCCGGGCGGGGGATCAGGGCTTTCCCGGCAATCTGAGGGTGAGCCTGGAGTATCGGCTGGAGCAGTGCGATCTGGTGGTCGACTTCTGCGCCAGCACGGATGCCCCCAGCCCGGTCAGCCTCACCAGCCACGCCTACTTCAACCTGGATGGCGGTGGCGACATCCGCCACCACACCATCAGCCTCGACGCCGACCGCTACCTGCCCACGGATGACCAGAGCCTGCCGCTGGCCATCGCCCCGGTGGAAGGCCCCTTCGATCTGCGCGCCCCCCGCCCCATCGGCCAGGCGTGGCTGGACCACCCCCAGCAGCAGTTGGCCAAGGGGTACGATCATGCATTTCTGCTCAACAATAGCGATTTTGAGCCTGTTGATGAGCCGTTTGATGGATCCAATCAGCCATGGGCCGCCCGGGTGATCTCGGGGGATGGCAAGCTGACGATGGCGGTCTACACCAACCAGCCCTCCCTGCAGTTCTACAGCGGCAACTGGCTGGCCGGCACACCGGATCGTCAGGGCCGACCCTACCGGGATTACGACGGCTTCTGCCTGGAGGCCCAGCAATTGCCCGACAGCCCGAACCGGCCCGCCCTCGGCGATCCCTGGTTGCTGCCGGGGCAGCGTTATCGCCACCAGACCCGTTATCGCTTTATTCCTGCCCCCTGACAGCCCCGCTCGGGCAGACGAAGGGGCCCGGGCGCGCCGCCACGTCATGGCGGCCCCGATGGCACCGCCGAATCAGCCGGGGTGAGGCCGGCCGCAGGGCCCGCCGCTCCTCATTGCACACCAGCCAAGGAACCGCACCGTGATGGATGACAACTACTTCGCCGCCCCCGACCGCTACCAGCGCCAGTCCTACCGACCGGCGGGCCGCCACGGCCTGCGCCTGCCCGGCATCGGTCTGGGCCTTTGGCACAACTTCGGCGCCGGGAGCGATCCCGCCACCGCGAAGGCCATGGTGCACCAGGCGTTCGATCTGGGGATCACCCACTTCGATCTCGCCAACAACTACGGGCCGCCGCCGGGATCTGCCGAATTGACCTTCGGCACGCTGCTCAAGAGGAGCCTGGCTCCCTATCGGGACGAGCTCATCATCGCCAGCAAGGCGGGCTACGTGATGTGGGACGGCCCTTACGGCGATGGCGGCAGCGCCAAGTACCTCTTCGCCAGCCTGCACCAGAGCCTGCGCCGTCTGGGCCTCGACTACGTGGACATCTTCTATCACCACAGGCCGGATCCCCGCACCCCGCTCGAGGAGACCTGCCAGGCCCTGGCCCTGATGGTGCGCCAGGGCAAGGCGCTCTACATCGGCCTCTCCAACTACCCGGCACCGCTCGCGGCCAAGGCTGCCGCTCGGCTGGCGGAGCTCGGCACCCCCTGCCTGGTCAACCAGCTCAAATACTCCCTGTTCCAGCGCGATATTGAGCCCGACACCCTGCCGGCCTGCCGGGAGCACGGCATGGGGGTGGTCGCCTTCTCGCCCCTGGCGGGGGGGCTGCTGAGCGATCGCTACCTGGCGGGCATTCCCGCGGATTCCCGCGCCGCCAGTGCCAGCCCCTTCCTCACGGCGGACCAGATCACCAAGGAGAAGCTCGCCACCGTCCGCGCCCTGCATGCACTGGCCCTGCAACGGGGTCAGTCCCTGTCGCAACTCGCACTGCAATGGGTGCTGCGCGACCCCGTGGTGAGCTGCGCCCTGATTGGCGCCAGCCATCCCCAACAGATAACGAGCGCCGTCGACGCCCTGGGGCAGCCCCCCCTGGACGATGATCTTCAACAGAAAATCCTGTCCATACTGGCCTGACAGCACAAAGAGATCATAAAGCAGATGTCAACAGGCGTGACTAACCTGTCAGAACGTGACGGGGCAGTCATGGCTTCTGACAGCATGCGGCAAGCCGCGCCCTGCATGGTCCGCCAGCGCCCTTTCCCGGCCGGAACAGGGCGCTGAAATCCCCAATATTCACTGGTTGCCCGCGCGATTTTCCGCCATCATTGGCCGCCCCGACCCGTTCGGGGTTGATTTTATCCAGACCCCATAACCAAGAGATCTGCACCATGACCGAATCCTACGCCCTGTTCGTCGCCTTTGTGCTGGGCATAGTGGAAGGCCTGACCGAGTTCCTCCCCGTCTCCTCCACCGGCCACATGATCATCGTCGGCCACCTCCTCGGGTTTGAAGGACCCAAGGCCGCCACCTTCGAGGTGGTGATCCAGCTCGGCTCCATCCTGGCAGTGGTCGTCATGTTCTGGCGCCGCCTGTTCGGACTCATCGGCATTCACTTCGGTCAGAAACCGACCCCGGGCCACGCGACCCTCTCCCTGGTGCATGTCATCCTCGGCATGCTGCCTGCCGTGGTCGTCGGGCTGGCTATCCACAGCTGGATCAAGGCCAATCTGTTCGGGCCGGAAACCGTGATGTATGCCCTGGTGGCCGGTGGCATCCTGCTCATCATCGCCGAAAAGTTCCGCCCCGCCGTGACCGCGGAGACCCTGGACGACATCAGCTACAAGCAGGCCTTCGGCATCGGCCTGTTCCAGTGCCTGGCACTCTGGCCCGGTTTCTCCCGCTCCGGTGCCACCATCAGTGGCGGCATGCTGATGGGCATCAGCCGCCACGCGGCAGCGGAATTCTCCTTCATCATGGCGGTGCCCATGATGATCGCGGCCAGCGGCCTGGATCTCTACAAGAGCCGCGATTTCCTCTCCATGGCGGACTTCCCCATGTTTGCGGTGGGCTTCGTCACCGCCTTCGTGGTGGCCATGGTCGCCATCAAGACCTTCCTGGCGCTGATCCGTCGTCTCGACTTCATCCCGTTCGCCATCTACCGCTTCCTGCTGGCCTTCGTCGTCTACCTGGTCTTCGTGGCCTGATGGGCTTCGCCGCCAAGCAACAAAAAAGGGACCCGAGGGTCCCTTTTTTCATGCCTTGATACCGCCTCAATCGCGCGGCAGCCCACGATCACCGGGCAGCCGTGACCCAACTCAATAGAGGTGCTGGCTGATGCCGTTGAGCAGCCGTGACAACCCCTTGGTGAACTGCACGGGGGCATCCTGCACCGTGTAACAGAGGCAGCCGTCCGGGGTACGGGGGCTGTGGGCGTGGCTGGCATCGCGCCAGATGAAATCCCCCGCCTGATAGCGGGTGTCGCCATCCTCGATGGTGCCCGCCAGCAGCAGGGTCAGCTCATATCCCTTGTGGGTGTGCTCCGGGATCCGGCCCCCCGCCTCGATGTGGAGCAGGTTGGCCCGCGCCCCCATCTCGTCCAGGGGCAGGCTGACCTGACGGATGGCCCCGAGATGACGCCACCTGGGGGCATGATGCCGTGCCAATGCCCTCGGCAGCCGGTAACTGTGACCCGCCACCCTGAGCTCTGGCCTCGGGCTCTCGGGAAGGGCGAGCGCCGCCTCCGTCGCCACCGGCTGTTGCAGTATGCCCGCCAGCATGGCATCGAATCCGGCGGGCAGCGCCTCGTCCGGCGCGTCAGGGGCGAGATGCTGGCACGCCAGCGCCTCTTCAAATTCCTTCACCCGGGCGGCGCACTCGGGGCAGAACTCGCAATGGGCGGAGACACCGACGGCCAGCGGCAGAGGCAGCTCGTCGGCAGCGAAGGCGCGCAGCATGGGTTCAGTCGGATGGGTCTTAATCATGGCCTTGCTCCACTTGTTCCTTCAGTTTCTGTAGTGCCAGCCGCAGCCGGGACTTGATGGTGCCAAGAGGCACGCCGAGCCGGTCGGCCAGCTCCTGCTGGGAGAGCTCCTGCAGGTAGATGCCGCGCACCACCTGCTGCTGCGGCTCCGGCAACGTGGCGACATAGTGGGCCATCTGGCGGGTCAGCACCGCGTCTTCACCGCCGCTCAGGTGCTCCTCTTCGGCCCGGAACTCCAGCAGCGGCCAGATCTCCTCGGCGCAGAGCTCCTCCTTGCTGGCGCGGCGGCGGCGCAGCATGTCAAAGCTCTGGTTGCGCATCACTGTGTAGATCCAGGTGGTGGCGGCGCCCTTGTCGGGGTGATAGAGCCGGGCCTTCTGCCAGACCAGCAGCATGGTCTCCTGCACCAGTTCCATGGCGTTGGCTTCGCTGCCGAGGTGGCGCAGCCCGTAGCTGCGGATGCGCGGCGCGAAGTGGTGGAACAGGGTGGCGAAGGCAGCCTTGTCGGCACGCTCGGCCACCCGGACCAGCAAAGATGTGAGGTCGCCGTCTGGGTTGTCCATGGGGGGCGATGTCCTGCGTGGAGCCGATTGTGGTTGGCCAGTATATGCCATTGCGCCATCCCTCGCGTGTGGTGTTCACCCCCAATACGGTGAGCGAGGAAAAAGGATCACCGGGAAGGGGAATTCAATGGCTCGCGACCAGCAGACCGCTCAGCAGGGAGAGGGTGGGCTGGTTGTCCTTGGCCGCCACCAGCCACTGTTTTTGCTCCACCGGGATGGGCAGCACCTCCAGCCAGCGCTGGGCGACCCAGCTCGCATCCTCCCAGTCCGGCTCCGGATAGAGGGCCGCGTACTCCGGATAGTCGTTGAACACGTCCTGCAACGCCTTGGCCAGGGAGTGCTGATCCGCCTGGAGCCTGCCGCTCTGCCAGGGGGGCAGGGGCTCCACCTCGCCGACCCGCAGACCGTCCTCTTCCTGCCAGAGATCCGTGATACGCACCCGCTCCACCCCGAGCACCGTGATGCCGAGCAAACCATCGGGCAGCAGATCGAAATCGATGATGCGCACCCGAGTGGCGATGGGGTACATGTTGCGCAGCGCGTCGGGCTGGCGGGGGTCCAGCATGCAGAGCGCGAACTCCCGCTCCCGGGACTCGGCGATCATGCGCTGGTATCTGGGCTCGAAGATGCGCAGCGGCATGATGCCGCCCGGCAGCAGGTGAGCGGAGAGTGGAAACAGTACCAGCGTCATGGGAATCATCCTCCAACGGCGTCCTCAAAGGATACGACCGCCACGGGAAGCGGGATCATTCAGATCGAATCGGTATAAATAACCCTGTCATAATCAGGGGAAAATAGCCTGGACAAGCCGTTTCGTTATGCAGTAGAAATGGATAACCACCACTTACCCAAATCAATATCCTGCAATGTGGTGGAAAACGCAGTGAAATATCCGCCACGCCCACGGGTGCGGGCCGTTCCTATAGTTTTCTCGGCCCGATGCGGGTAAAATTCACGCCCTTATCCAGTCAGTCACTTTTCGACGCGCAACCTCGGTGGTCAGTTATGAAAGAGCATATTCATCATCTACTTGAACAAACGGTAGCCAATCTCAAGTCCGCAGGCGCCCTGCCCGCCGACCTGGAAGCCCGGGTGCAAGTAGACCGATGCAAGGAGAAGGCTCACGGCGACCTGGCCACCAACCTGGCCATGCTGCTGGCCAAACCGGCCCGCAAGAATCCCCGCGAGCTGGCCGCTGCCATCATCGAGCACCTGCCTGCCTCCGATCTGATCGCCAAGGTCGAGATCGCCGGCCCCGGCTTCATCAACTTCTTCTTCGACCCGAGCTGGCTGGCCGGTCAGGTGGAAGCCATGGTGACCTCCGACAACGCCAACGTGAAGCTGCCAGCGCCGCAGACCGTGGTGGTGGACTACTCCGCCCCCAACGTGGCCAAGGAGATGGCGGTGCACCACATCCGCTCCACCGTGCTCGGTGACGTGGCCGCCCGCGCCCTCGAATTCCTGGGCCACAAGGTGGTGCGTGCCAACCACATCGGCGACTGGGGCACCCAGTTCGGCATGCTGATCGCCTATCTGGAGAAGATGGCCAACGAGCACGCCTCCGACATGGAGCTCAAGGACCTGGAAGCCTTCTACACCCAGGCCAAGCGTCACTACGACGAAGACGAAGCCTTCGCCGAGCGCGCCCGCAACTACGTGGTGAAACTGCAAGGTGGCGATGAGTACTGCCGCACCATGTGGAAGAAGCTGGTCGACATGACCATGGAGCAGAACCAGCGCAACTACGACCGTCTGAACATCTCCCTGTCCAACAAGGACATCATGGGCGAGTCCATGTACAACGACATGCTGCCGCAGATCGTTGCCGACCTGAAAGCCAAGGGGCTGGCAGTCGAGAGCGAAGGGGCCACCGTGGTCTTCCTGGACGAGTTCAAGAACAAGGATGGCGAGCCCATGGGCGTCATCATCCAGAAGAGCGACGGCGGTTTCCTCTACACCACCACCGACATCGCCTGCGCCAAATACCGTTACGAAAACCTGGGCGCCGACCGGGTCATGTACTTCATCGACTCCCGTCAGCACCAGCACCTGATGCAGGCCTGGACCATCACCCGCAAGGCGGGCTATGTGCCGGAATCCGTGCCCCTCGAGCACCACGCCTTCGGCATGATGCTGGGCAAGGACGGCCGTCCCTACAAGACCCGCTCCGGCGGCACCGTCAAGCTGGTTGACCTGCTGAACGAAGCGGAAGAGCGCGCCAGCGCCCTGCTGGAGAGCCGCAACAGCGACCTCTCTGCCGAAGAGAAGGCCCAGGTGGTGCACGCCATCGCCATGGGCGCGGTCAAGTATGCGGATCTCTCCAAGAACCGCACCACCGACTACATCTTCGACTGGGATCTGATGCTCTCCTTTGAAGGCAACACGGCGCCGTACCTGCAATACGCCTACACCCGTATCCAGTCCATCTTCCGCAAGGCCGGCGTCGATGCCGATACCCTGAGCGGCAAGGTGGTCCTGAGCGAAGACGCCGAAGAGACCCTGGCCCAGAAGCTGATCCAGTTCTCCGACGCGGTCAACGGCGTGGCGGACAAAGGGATGCCGCACCTGCTCTGTACCTATCTGTACGAGCTCTCCGGCAACTTCATGACCTTCTACGAAGCCTGCCCGATCAACAAGGACGGCGTGGACGAGGCGACCCGCCAGAGCCGTCTGCTGCTGTGCGCCGCCACCGCCAAGGTGCTCAATCTGGGCCTGGGCGTGCTGGGCATCCACACCCTGGAGCGCATGTAATAGATGGCGACCCGGGATTACGTCGGCAACAGCCCGAGACGACGGGCGGGTGGCCGTAACATCAAGAAAGCGGCCCCTCGCCGCTTTCCTGTTATCCCGGCACTGCTGGCCGGGGCCCTGGTCGTCGGTTTCGGCGCCTTCCTCTACCTCATCAACGGCAAGGGCGCCGATGCCCCCACCATCGAAGAGCAGGTGAAGGCCAACAAACCCAAGGCACAGGGCAATACCCTGCCCCAGGAAAAGTGGAGCTACATCGAGCGGCTGGAGAACAAGCAGGTGGACATCATAGAGCCGCCGCCCCAGCCGGGCGTGCTGCCGCCCCCGCCTGCCGAGACCATGACCCTGCAACCGGAGAAGCTGCCCAAGCCGGTCGCGACCGACATTCCCCAGCCGGGAACCCCCATCGGTCAGGTACAGCCCTACAAGCCGCAACCGGTGCAACCGGCCAAGCCGGCCACCGGTGCCCCGGTCGCCAGCGCCCGGGAGCAGGTGATCGACCAGAAGGCCGAGCGTGAGCGGATGGAGCGGGAGATCCGCGCCGAACTGGAGCGGGAGCGTGCCGAGGCCGCCAGGGCCAAGGCGGCGACCCAGACTACCCAGACCGCAGCCGCCGACGGCGGTCGCTACATGATGCAGTGTGCCGCCCTGCGCTCCCAGGATTCCGCAGAATCCCTCAAGGCGCGCATCGCCTTCACCGCCGGGCTCTCCTCCAGCCTGCAGGTGGTGAACGGGGCCGGTGGCGCCGTCTACAAGGTGATGGTGGGCCCCTTCAACGGCAAGGCCGCGGCCGACGCGGCCAACCGCAAGCTGCAGGGCTCGGGCATCAGCGGCTGCATCCCCAAGAAGGGGTGATCGCCGCGTTCATGCACAGGGCCGGGTGGCAACACCCGGCCCTGTTTCTTTTGGCGCCATCCCGCGCCCACCCGATCCCTCCCCCGCGATCCGTGCTCGGCACAGGCTTGAAAAGCCGTTTTGCCATCCCCATCTTTTCCTCCATGCACAGTCAGGCCGTCATTCGGCTCAAGCGAGGTAAGTAAAGTGACTACCATAGTTTCAGTTCGCCGCAACGGTCAGGTCGTCATCGGTGGCGATGGCCAGGTTTCTCTTGGCAACACCGTCATGAAGGGCAACGCCCGCAAGGTTCATCGCCTCTACAACGGCAAGGTACTGGCTGGTTTCGCCGGCGGCACCGCCGACGCCTTCACCCTGCTCGAGCGCTTCGAAGCCAAACTGCAGGCCCATCAGGGCAACCTGGAGCGCGCCGCCGTGGCGCTGGCCAAGGACTGGCGCACCGATCGCGCCCTGCGCCGCCTCGAAGCGCTGCTGGCCGTCGCCGACGAGCACAAATCCTTCATCATCACCGGCAACGGTGACGTGGTGCAGCCGGAGCACGATCTCATCGCCATCGGCAGCGGCGGCAACTTCGCCCAGTCCGCCGCTATCGCCCTGCTGGAGAACACCGAGCTCGACGCCAAGAGCATTGTCGAGAAGTCCCTCAAGATTGCGGGCGACATCTGCGTCTTCACCAACGGCAACCACACCATCGAAGTGCTGGATTATTCAGCTAAATAAGTCGGCGAAATAGGGCCGCCAAATAAGGCCGCCTTGCCAGACGCCCCATTTTCCAAGGGGTGGGCCCTGCCCGCCCCGGATACAGGAACGCCATCATGTCCGAGATGACCCCGAGAGAAATCGTCCACGAGCTGGACAGACACATCATTGGTCAGGCCGACGCCAAGCGCGCGGTCGCCGTCGCCCTGCGCAACCGCTGGCGCCGGATGCAGCTCTCCGAGGAGATGCGCCACGAGGTGACCCCGAAGAACATCCTGATGATCGGCCCGACCGGCGTCGGCAAGACCGAGATCGCCCGTCGCCTGGCCAAGCTGGCCAACGCCCCCTTCATCAAGGTGGAAGCGACCAAGTTCACCGAAGTGGGCTATGTGGGCAAGGAAGTGGACAGCATCATCCGCGATCTGACCGATGTCGCCATCAAGCTGGTGCGCGAGACCGAGATGGAGAAGATGAAATACCGCGCCGAGGAAGCCGCCGAAGAGCGCATCCTCGACGCCCTGCTGCCCAACCCGCGCAACAGCTGGGGTGAGGAAGAGAAAGCCGACAACTCCAACACCCGCCAGATTTTCCGCAAGAAACTGCGGGAAGGTCAGCTGGATGACAAGGAGATCGAGCTGGATCTGGCCGCCTCCCCCATGGGTGTCGAAATCATGACCCCGCCGGGCATGGAAGAGATGGCCAACCAGTTGCAGGGGCTGTTCCAGAACCTGGGCCAGAACCAGAAGAAGAAGCGCAAGATCAAGGTCAAGGAGGCCATGAAGGCGCTGATCGAAGAGGAAGCGGCCCGCCTGGTCAACCCGGAAGAGCTGAAGCAGAAGGCCATCGCCTCCGTCGAGAACAATGGCATCGTCTTCCTCGACGAGATCGACAAGATCTGCAAGCGCGGCGAGAGCTCGGGCCCGGACGTTTCCCGTGAAGGGGTTCAGCGCGACCTGCTGCCGCTGGTCGAGGGCTGCACCGTCAACACCAAGCACGGCATGGTCAAGACCGATCACATCCTGTTTGTCGCCTCCGGTGCCTTCCAGATCGCCAAGCCGTCCGACCTCATCCCCGAGCTGCAGGGTCGTCTGCCGATCCGGGTCGAGCTGACCGCCCTGACCACCGAAGACTTCGAGCGCATCCTGACCGAGCCGAACGCCTCCCTGACCGATCAGTACAAGGCGCTGATGGCCACCGAAGGGGTCAACATCGAGTTCACCCAGGATGGCATCCGCCGTCTGGCCGAAGCGGCCTGGCAGGTCAACGAGCGCACCGAGAACATCGGCGCCCGTCGTCTGCACACCGTGATGGAGCGGCTGATGGAAGACATCTCCTATGACGCCTCCGAGAAGTCAGGCGAGACCTTCGTCATCAACACCGACTACGTCAACGCCCACCTCGGCAAGCTGATTGAAGACGAGGATCTGAGCCGCTTCATTCTGTAACAGGTTGATCGATAACGAGGAGCTGAGCGGTTTACTATCCTGCTCAACCCCATAGCAAGACGCCTCCCCTGTGGAGGCGTCTTCGTTTTCAGCGTTCTCCCGACTCGCAGCCGTCCCGGGCCACATCACCCTGCACGGCACGCTCCTCCCTTCCCGCCAGCCAGAGCGCACTCATCAGCAGCAAGGCCGTCAGGGCGAAGGTGACCCGGGTGGCAAACGCCAGCTCGTCCGCCGTCGCGAGGGCGAGATCGGGCCGCCCTACCAGGGCGGCGAACAGGCCCCCCAGCCCCGCCGCCCCCGTGAGCTGGCCCAGGTTGCGCGACAGGGTCAGCAGCCCGGCAACGGCGCCACGGCTCGCTCCCTCCACCTCCCCCACCACGGCGCTGTTGTTGGCGGTCTGGAACAGGGCATAACCGGCGGTGAGCAGCAGGATGGGCAGCAGGTAGCCGAGAGGCCCGAGCGCCCTGTCCAGCAGGGCCAGCAAGACGGCGGCCACCACCATGAGTCCCAGGCCGAGGCGCACCACAGGGGTCGCCCCCACCCTGTCCACCAGCCAGCCAGCAGGCATGCCGGACAGCGCCGCCAGCAGCGGGCCCATGGAGATCATCAGCCCCACCGTCCCCATGTCGAGGGCAAAGGCGCCGTGCAGGTAGAAAGGACCGATCAGCAGCGTCGCCACCATGACGCTGGCCACCAGCGCACTGGCGATGATCCCGCCTCTTTGCCTGGACGCCCCCAGCAACGCCAGGGGCAGCAGGGGGCGACGGGCGCCCGAGTCGGCACGTACGAAGAGCGCCATGGCGACGAGCGCCCCTATCCCCGGCCAGGCTCCGAGCGGGCTGCCCCGGGTCAGTGCCAGCCCGTAGCAGAGCAGCGCCGTCACCAGCAGCAACAGACTGGTGAGCGGGAGGCTTCCCTCGGCAGAGTTCGCCTCATCCCGGGGCAGATCGCGCCAGGCACACCCCAGCGCCAGCAACGCCAGGGGGAGCAGCAGCAGGAAGGGTGCCTGCCAGCCAAATCCGCCGATCAACAGGCCGCCGAAGGAGGGGCCGAGCGCCGTGCCGCAGGCCGACAGGGTGCCGAGCAATCCCATGCTCCAGCCCCGTCGGGCTGGCGGCACCAGCTCTCCTGCCATGGCCAGCGAGAGCACCAGCATGCAGGCCGCACCCGCCCCTTGCAAGGTGCGAGCGGCAATGAGCCAGCCAATGGAAGGGGCCAGGGCGCACAGCAGGGAAGCCAGCGCAAAGACCCCGGTCCCCCAGAGCAGCAGGCGACGCCGCCCCAGACGATCGCCGAGCCGGCCCGCCACCACCGTCAGACTGGTGATCCCAAGCAGGTAGGCCACCAGCACCCATTGCAGGCTGGCGAAGGGCACGCCGAAGTCCTGCCCCAGGGCAGGCAGCACCAGGTTGGCCATGCTGCCCGCCAGCATGGGCAGCAGGGTGGTGAGCCCGAGCCCCGCGAGACCAAGACGGCGCGTCACGGGAGGGTAAACAAGAAGTGGTGTGGACATGGCAGTCTCTCCGGCAAGTGATGATGCACTCAGGCTAGCGGGGGAGATAACAAGGCGGAAGACGCACGGATTGCAGCTTATAGTTGCACCAGACGCCATATGAAGAGACGGCAACTCGCGTATCATGAAGGAGTCGGCCCGTCAGGCGCCGCCTGCGAGGAGACGACCATGACCCCGGATTTCAACCTGCTGATCACCCTGGATGCCCTGCTGGAAGAGGGCAGTGTGGCGGGCGCTGCCAAACGGCTAGGCCTGAGTGCTTCCGCCATGAGCCGGGCCCTGGCAAGGCTGCGGGAGACCACGGGGGATCCGCTGCTCGTGCGGGCGGGACGCGGCCTGATCCCCACCCCCCGGGCGCAGATCCTGCGGGATGAGGTCGCCCGCCTGGTTCAGGAGACCCGGGCCGTGCTGCGCCCCCAGCAGGAAGTAGACCCGGCGAGCCTGGAGCGCACCTTCCGCCTGCGATCCAGCGACGGCTTCGTGGAGGCGGTAGGCCCCGCCCTGCTGGCGCGCCTTGCCGTCGAGGCCCCAGGGGTGCGGCTGCACTTTCTGGCCAAACCCGACAAGGAGAGCGGCCCCCTGCGCCGTGGCGAGCTGGACTTCGAGACCGGAGTCATCGGCGCCACCACGGCCCCCGAGCTGCGCACCCAGGCCCTGTTCCAGGACCACTTCGTCGCCGTGGTGCACCCGGACCACCCCCTCTGCGACGGCACCCTGACCGTGGCGCGCTATGCCGCCGCACGCCACGTGCTGGTCTCCCGCCGGGGCCAGCCTCACAGCCCCATCGACGAGATCCTCGCAGGCCAGGGGAGGCGGCGCACCATCACCACCCTGGTCCCCGGGTTTGCGACGGCGCTGGCCCTGGTCAGGGAGAGCAATCTGGTGGCGACGGTGCCGCACCTGCACTGCGCCAGCCTGCTCGGCGATCTGGTCACCCTGCCCCTGCCCTTCGCTCTGCCAGGGATCCGGGTCGCCCTGCTCTGGCACCCCAGTCAGGATGCCGATCCGGGCCACCGCTGGCTGCGCGCCCTGATACGGGACACCTGCGCCCGGCCCCCCTATCACACCGGGGCCACCGACACCCCCTGATCCGGGTCAGGCAGCTCCCGGCTCCATCACAGGCCCCTTGTGGCCCGGGCGCCCGCACCCGGGACCTGAAGCGCCTGTCACCACCCCGTCACACCGACATGCCTGTGGCTTGGGCACAAGTGGTGGATCCTTCCCCCTGCCGGACGGGGATCACAGCCCCTCAGAGCGGGGCGGATCACATTGCGGGCAAAAAGATCCTGCCGCCCGCTTCCGCATTTTTTATACGGTCGTATAATTGCGTACAAAATGCATACACCAGGAGCGCCAGCCAGATGCACCCCCCCCGTCAGAAACTGCTCGATACCGGCCTCGCCATCGCCACCGAGAAAGGGCTGCGCGGCCTGACGGTGCGCGAGCTGGCGGCGGCGGCCGAGGTGAACCTCGGCTCCTTCGTCTACCACTTCGGCAACCGCGACGCCTTTATCGACGAGTTGGTGGAGCTCTGGTACGCCCCCCTCTATGACGAGCTCAAGGCCGTGGCAGCCAAAGGCTCCTACCCCTCTGCCATCGCCATGTTCGAGGCCACCATGGAGGCGCTGATCGGGCTGGTGGCGCGCCAGCGCGGCTTCATTAACCACCTGTTTGGCGATGCCCTGGCGGGTGAAGGGGCGGCCCAGCGCTTTCTGCTCAGTCTGCCGCGCCGTCACCCCCTGCTGCTGATCGAGCAGGTACGGATGGCACAGGCGGAAGGGTCGCTGGTCGCGGGTCACCCGCTCCAGCTGATGATCTTCATCATGGGGTCGGTCGGCCTGCCGCTGGTGATCGCCGGCAGCGGTCGCCAGCTCGGCTGGCTGCCCGAACAGGCCGCCCCCTTTCTCAGCCAGATAGACAACCCCGAGGCCGCCAGACAACGGCTGGTATGGGCCCTGCGCGGCCTGCGCCCCACCGACATGAAAGAAGGAGAAACGGCATGAAACAACGCATCGCGATGCTAGCTCTGCTGCTGGCCGTTCTCGGTGGTGACCTCTGGCTGCAGAGCCATCCTCAAGGAGAAGCAGCATGAAACAACGCATTGCAATCGTGGCCCTGCTGCTAACTGTTATCGGTGGCTACCTCTGGTGGCAGGGGCGCCCGGCCGACGGCTCCATCCTCTACGGCAACGTCGATATTCGCGACGTCAATCTGGCCTTTCGGGTCGGCGGCCGCGTCGATCAGGTGCTGGTAGACGAGGGGGATAGGGTAAAAACCGGTCAACTGCTGGCCCGCCTCGATCCGGTTCCCCTCACCCACAGCCGCGACAGCGCCCGCGCCAATCTGGCGGCGCTCACTGCTGCCAACGCCTTGATCCACAAAGGCTATCGCAGCGAAGAGACCGACCGGGCCCGGGCCGCACTGGCCGCCGCCGAAGCCGCCGCGCTGGAGGCCGACCAGCAGTGGCGCCGCCAGAGCGCATTGGCCGCCACCGGCGCTATCTCCCGCGGTCAGCTCGATACTGCCCGCTCCCAGCGGGATCAGACCCAGGCGCAGGTGCGCTCGGCCCGCGAACAGCTCGCCCAGCTCGAAACCGGCTACCGCCCGGAAGAGATTGCCCAGTCCGATGCCCAGCTGGAAGGGGCCAAAGCGGCGCTCGCCAGTGCCGAGCTGGCGCTGGCGGATGCCAGCCTGACCGCCCCCAGCGACGGCATCATCATCAGCCGCGCCATCGAGAACGGCAGCATGGTGCAGAGCGGAGCGACCGCCTTCAACCTCTCCCTGACCGCGCCGGTCTGGGTGCGCGCCTATGTGGAGGAGCCCTGGCTCGGCCACTTCCCGAGCGGCGCCAAGGTGACCCTCACCACCGACTCGCGGCCGGATCAGCCCTATCACGGAGTAGTGGGATTTGTCTCGCCCACCGCCGAGTTCACTCCGAAATCGGTGGAAACGCCGGATCTTCGCACCCACCTCGTCTACCGGCTGCGCATCGTGGTACAGGATCCCGACCCGGCCCTGCGCCAAGGGATGCCGGTCACCGTCAGGCTGGTCCCATGAGCTGCGCCATCTCCCTCGAGGGGCTCACCAAACGCTTTGGCGATCGGGTCGCCCTCAACGCCATCTCGGCCACCATTCCGGCTGGCGGCATCACCGGACTGGTCGGCCCCGACGGCGCGGGCAAGAGCACTTTGCTGCGCCTGCTGGCCGGTCTGCTGATCCCCGAAGCGGGCACCATCCGGGTGCTGGGGCTGGATCCGGTGAGCGAGGGAGACCTGCTGCGCCAGCACCTCGGCTACATGCCCCAGCAGTTCGGCCTCTACGAGGATCTCAGCGTGCTGGAGAACCTCACCCTCTACGCTGACTTGCGCGGCGTACTGGAGCCCGAACGCACGCCCACCTTCGCGCGGCTGCTCGCCTTCACCGATCTCGCCCGCTTCACCGCAAGGCCGGCAGGCAAGCTCTCTGGCGGGATGAAACAGAAGCTCGGGCTGGCCTGCGCCCTGCTCGGCACCCCGGATGTGCTGCTGCTCGACGAGCCGGGGGTCGGGGTCGATCCCATCTCTCGCCGCGCCCTCTGGCAGATGGTGCGCGAGCTGGCAAAAGGGGGGATGACGGTGCTCTGGAGTACCGCCTATCTCGATGAGGCGGAGCTGTGCGACCACGTGCTGCTGATGGCAGATGGCGAGGTGCGCACCAGCGGCACGCCAGCCGATCTGATGGGGGCCATGGCCAGCCGCTGCTGGCTGCTGGAGGCGGGGCAGCTGGATGGCCGCGAGCGACGCGCCCTGCTGCGCCGGGCACTGGCTCACCCGTCGGTGATGGATGGTGCGGTGGCGGGGGAGCGGGTTCGCCTGCTGCTGCACCCGGGCATGATGCCCCCACCGCTGGCGGAGCTGCAACTGACCAACGGCGCCTTTCAACCGGCCCAGCCCCGGCTGGAGGATGCCTTTATCGACCTGCTGGGGGGCAGCCCCGGCGGGGAGTCGAGTCTGGCAGCCGGGATGCGGGAAGCCGAACTGCCGCAGGGGGTCTCCCCCGAGGCGGTGATCGAGGCGCGCCACCTCACCAAGCGCTTCGGCGATTTTGCCGCCACCGATGATGTCAGCTTTGCGGTGCGCCGCGGCGAGATCTTCGGCCTGCTCGGCCCCAACGGGGCGGGCAAGTCCACCACCTTCAAGATGGAGTGCGGCCTGCTGCGCCCGAGCGAGGGACAGGCGCTGGTAACCGGTATCGATCTGGCTCACAGCCCCTCGGCAGCGCGCCAGCGCCTCGGCTACATGGCGCAGAAGTTCTCCCTCTACAAGCAGCTTACCGTGGCCCAGAACCTCTCCTTCTTCGCCGGTATCTACGGCCTGTTCGGCCGCCACCAGCAGACGCGGATCGACGCCATGGTGACTGCCTTTGCCCTCGCCCCCTGGCTCGATCAGAAGGCGGAATCCCTGCCCCTCGGCCTGCGCCAGCGCTTGTCGCTGGCCTGCGCCCTGCTGCACGAGCCGCCGCTGCTGTTCCTCGACGAGCCCACCTCCGGGGTCGATCCGGTGACCCGGCGCGAGTTCTGGTCGCACATCAACGCGCTGGCCGACCACGGCGTCACCGTGCTGGTCACCACCCACTTTATGGATGAGGCGGAGTATTGCGACCGCATTGCCCTCATCTATCGCGGCAAGCTGCTGGCGCTCGGCACCCCGGACGATCTCAAGGGGCTGGCCGCCAAAGAGGCGGCGACCTCTTTGCCAACCGGCTCCTTGCCGACCTGTTCTTTGCCAACAATGGAAGAGGCCTTTATCACCCTGGTCGAGCGGGCCAGCGAGGAGGACGCATGAGCATCAACCGTCGGCGACTGCTGGCCCTCTGCCGCAAGGAGACGCTGCAAATCGTCCGTGACCCGAGCAGCATCCTCATCGCCTTCATCATGCCGGTGGTACTGCTGGTGGTGATGGGTTACGCCATCAATCTGGATGTGGACCACCTGCGCCTCGGCATCTGGCGGGCCGACAGCGGTGCCCCGGCGGTGCGGCTGGAACAGGCCCTGCGCGGCTCTACCGCGCTGGAGATCCACAGCGGGCCGAGCAAGGAGTCCCTGCTCGCCAGTCTGGCCCGTGGCGAGATCCGCGGCCTGCTGGTGATCGATGACGGCTTCTCCCGCGCCATGGCCGGTCAGGGCAATGGTACGCCGCAGGCACTGCTGCTGACCGATGGCTCCGAGCCCAACACCGCCAACTTCGTCACCAACTATGTGCAGGGGATCTGGCAGGGGTGGCTCGCTGGCGAGGGGGTCGCCATGCCGGTGTCGATAGAGAGCCGCGCCTGGTTCAACCCGGCACTGGTGAGCCGCAACTTTCTGGTGCCGGGCTCCATTGCGGTGGTAATGACCATCATAGGGGCCCTGCTCACCTCGCTGGTGGTGGCGCGGGAGTGGGAGCGCGGCACCATGGAGGCGCTGCTCGCCACCCCGGTCACCAAGGGGGAGCTGCTGCTCTCCAAGCTGTTGCCCTACTATGGCCTCGGCATCATCGCCATGCTGCTCTGCCTGCTCTTCTCGGTGGCGGTGATGGGCGTGCCGTGGCGCGGCTCCCTGCTGCTGCTCTTTCTGGTCACCAGCGTCTTTCTCGGCAGCGCCCTCGGGCTCGGGCTGTTCCTCTCCACCGTGATGCGCAGCCAGTTCAACGCCGCGCAGGCAGCGCTGATCGCCGCGTTTCTGCCCGCGGTGATGCTGTCGGGCTTCGTGTTCGAAATCGCCAGCATGCCGCCTTGGCTTCGGGCCATCACCCACCTCATTCCGGCCCGCTACTTCGCCAGCTCCCTGCAGACCCTCTATCAGGCGGGTAGCGTCTTCTCGATCCTGCTGGTCAACGGTTTCTGTCTGCTGCTGCTGGCCGGTTTCTGGCTGGCCCTGACCGCCCGCAAGACGCGGCGCACTCTGGAGTAACCCATGCTGATCCGACTCTGGTGGCTGATCCGAAAAGAGCTGCAGGCCCTGATGGGCAATACCCAGGGGCGCTTTCTGCTCATCATGCCGGTGCTGCTGCAAACCGCCCTCTTCCCGTTCGCCGCCACTCTGGAGGTGACCGGCAACACGCTGGCCATCTACAACCAGGATGGCGGGGCCCAGAGCCGCGAGCTGCTGGAGCGCCTCACCCATATGCCCGCCTTTACCACCATCATCCCGGTGCAGGGCGAGGCGGGCATGACCGAGGCCATCACCGGGCAGCAGGCACTGCTCGGGCTGATTATTCCGGGGGATTTCTCGCGTCGGCTGGCGCGGGGCGAACCGGCCAGGGTGCAGCTGATTATCGATGGCCGCCGCTCCAACGGCGGTCAGGTGGCGGCTGGCTACATCAGTCAGGTGATCGCCCGCTGGCAAAGTGAGGGCAAGGGGCAACCCGAGCTGGCAGTCCGCAACCTCTACAACCCCAACGTCGAATTCCACTGGCATATCCTGCCGGCGCTGGTGGCCATCATCACCACCACCGGCTGCCTGATTGTCACCGCCCTCTCGGTCGCGCGGGAGCGGGAAGAAGGCACCTTCGATCAGCTGCTGGTCTCTCCCCTCACCGCAGGCTGGATCATGGCGGGCAAGGCGGTGCCCGGCATCATGGTGGCGGTGGGGCAAGGGTGCATAGTCGCGCTGGCCGCCCGTTTTGTCTTTCACCTCCCCTTTGCCGGCAGCCTCAGCCTGCTGATGGCGGGCATGGTCTGCTACGGGCTGGCACTGGCCGGGATCGGGCTCTTCATCTCGTCGTTCTGCTCGACCCAGCAGCAGGCCTTTCTCGGGGTCTTCTCCTTCACCGTCCCGGCGGTGATCCTCTCGGGCTACATCTCGCCGGTGGAGAACATGCCCCAGGTGTTCCAGTGGCTGGCGGCCATCGACCCCCTCACCCACTTCATCGTGCTGCTCAAGGGGGTCTTCCTCAAGGGGTTCGACTGGTCGGCCGCCTGGCCCCTGCTCTGGCCGCTGCTCGCCATCGCCGGCGTCACCCTGTCGCTGGCGCTCGCCATGTTCCGCCGCCATATCGCCTGACGCGCCACCTTGTTCAGCTGATGCCGGTCTCGCCCAGTGCGAGACCGGCCTTTTTCCGACATAAGTTTTCACTCCCCGGCAGTTGGTAAACCGAGCTTTCCCTCCACCATCCCTCACCCCGAGCCAGCCCAGAAATCATTAACTGGTATACCTATTTTTGTATAGTGTTGAATTTTCTCGAATTACCCCTGAGGAGATATATAAATAGACACTTGATTTGCATCAATCGCCCACCCCTGCCGACTGGGTAGCCTAGCCCCAGAATGATGTTTTATTACTCCAAACTTGAGGCAACTATGAGCAAAGTCAGACTGGTCGTTGTGGGCAACGGCATGGTGGGGCACCGCTTCATTGAAGAGCTGATCGAGCGGGCCGATCCGGGCCGCTACGAGATCACCGTCTTCGGTGCAGAACCCCGTCCCGCCTACGATCGCGTCCATCTCTCCTCCTACTTCTCCCATCACACCAGCGAAGATCTCTCCCTCGTCAAACCCGGCTTCTACGACAAGCACGGCATCCGCCTGCTGCTCGGCGAAGCGGTGAAAAAAATCGACAGGGCCAACCGCGAAGTGCACTCCAACAAGGGCACTGTGGTCGGGTACGACAAGCTGGTGCTGGCCACCGGCTCCTACCCCTGGGTGCCGCCCATTGCGGGCAGCCAGCACCACGAGTGCTTCGTCTATCGCACCATCGAGGATCTGAAAGCCATCCGCAGCGCCGCCAAGAGCGGCAAGAGCGGGGTGGTGATCGGGGGCGGCCTGCTTGGCCTCGAAGCCGCCGGCGCCCTCAAGGCGCTGGGTCTCGAAACCCACGTGGTGGAATTTGCCCCTGTGCTGATGGCCGAGCAGCTCGACGGTCAGGGCGGCCAGCTGCTGCGCCGCAAGATTGAATCCATGGGCGTGCAGGTACACACCAGCAAGAGCACCAGCGAGATCCTGATGCATGGCGGTGAGCAGGCGAAACACCGCCTCGCCTTTGCCGATGGCAGCCAGCTGGAAGTGGACGTGGTGGTCTTCTCCACCGGCATTCGCCCGCAAGATACCCTCGGCCGTTACGGTGATCTCGCCATCGCCGAGCGCGGCGGCATCGTCATCGACGATCACTGCCTCACCTCAGACCCCGACATCTATGCCATCGGCGAGTGCGCCGCCTGGCAGGGCCGCTTCTTCGGGCTGGTGGCACCGGGCTACAAGATGGCCCAGATCACCGTCGACCACCTGCTCGGCGGCGACAGCCGTTTTGAGGGGGCAGACATGAGCGCCAAGCTCAAGCTGCTCGGCGTCTCCGTCGGCTCCATCGGCGATGCTCACGGCCGCACCCCGGGCAGCCACAGCTATGTGTTCCAGGACGATCAGGCCGGCGTCTACAAGAAGATCGTGGTGAGCGAGGACAACAGCCGATTGCTCGGCGCCGTGCTGGTGGGTGACGTGGAAGATTACGGCAACCTGCTGCAGATGATGCTCAATGCCCTGCCGCTGCCGAGCCACCCGGACACCCTGATCCTGCCTGCCTACGCAGGTGCCAAGCCGACGCTGGGGGTGGATGCCCTGCCGGAGAGCGCCCAGATCTGCTCCTGCTTCGACGTCTCCAAGGGCGACATCGCCAAGGCGGTGGCCGAAGGTCACACCACGCTGGCCGCCATCAAGCAGCACACCAAGGCCGGTACCGGCTGCGGCGGCTGCGTGCCGCTCATCAGTCAGGTGCTCAACGCCGAACTGGTGAAGCAGGGCATCGAGGTCAACAACCACCTCTGCGCCCACTTCCCCCACTCCCGTCAAGAGCTGTTCCATCTGGTCAAGGTGGAGGGGATCAAGAGCTTCGACGAGCTGCTGGCCAAGCACGGTCAGGGCTATGGCTGCGAGGTGTGCAAACCGACCGTCGGCTCCATCCTCGCCTCCTGCTGGAACGAGCATGTGCTGAGCCCGCGCAACATCCCGTTGCAGGACACCAACGACATCTTCCTCGGCAACATGCAAAAAGACGGCAGCTACTCCGTCATCCCGCGCATGGCCGGCGGCGAAGTGACCCCGGAAGGGCTGCTGGCAGTGGCCGAAGTGGCCCGCGACTACAAGCTCTACACCAAGATCACCGGCGCCCAGCGCATCGGTCTGTTCGGAGCCCAGAAGGATGATCTGCCCGCCATCTGGCGCAAGCTGCTGGCGGCCGGATTCGAGACCGGTCAGGCCTACGCCAAGGCGCTGCGCATGGCCAAGACCTGCGTCGGCAGCACCTGGTGCCGCTTCGGCGTACAGGACAGCGTCGGCCTCGGGGTCTTCCTCGAGAACCGCTACAAGGGCATTCGCACCCCCCACAAGATGAAGTTCGGCGTCTCCGGCTGCACCCGCGAGTGTGCGGAGGCCCAGGGCAAGGATGTCGGCATCATCGCCACCGACGCGGGCTGGAACCTCTATGTGGGTGGCAACGGCGGCATGAAGCCGCGCCACGCCGACCTGCTGGCGTCTGACCTCGACCGAGAGACCCTCATCAAGCTGATCGACCGTTTCATGATGTTCTACGTCACCAGCGCCGACAAACTGCAGCGCACCTCGGTCTGGCTCGGCAACCTGGAAGGGGGCGTCGACTACCTGCGCGAGGTGATCGTCGATGACAAGCTGGGACTGGCCGAGACGCTGGAACGCGATATCCAGACCCTCATCGACAGCTACGAGTGCGAATGGTCGCGCACCCTCAACGAAGAGGAAGCGCTCAAGCGTTTCAGCCACTTCATCAACAGCGACAAGCGCGATCCGGACGTTCAGTTCGTCAGCGAACGCGACCAGCATCGACCGGCGACCCCGGCCGAGCGCATCCCCGTCTACCAGATCGAGGTGGAAACCAAATGATGAAATTTGCCTGCCAACTCAACAACATCCTGTCGGGCTGCATGGACGTTTGCGCCCAGCTCGATAGCCAGTCCATCCAACTTGAGGTGGAGATTAAGCGATGAAACTTGCCTGCCAACTCAACGACATCCTGCCGGGCACCGGCGTCTGCGCTCTGATCGAGGGTCGTCAGATCGCTCTGTTCCGCCCGAGCGCGGCGGCCGAGGTGTTCGCCATCGACAACCGGGATCCCTTCTTCGCCGCCAACGTGCTGTCGCGGGGCCTGATTTGCGAACACGACGGCGAGCTCTGGGTGGCCAGCCCGCTCAAGAAGCAGCGCTTTCGCCTGAGCGACGGCCACTGTTTCGACAACCCTGAGATGTCGGTGCAGAGCTACCCCGTTGAAGTGCGCGACCAGCAGGTCTGGGTCGCCGTCTAACACCAGACCCCACCCCGGCCCTCCCCTTCACAGGGGAGGGAGCAAAAAGCCCCTCCCCCTTGACAAGGGGGAGGCAGGGAGGGGGTTAAAAAACAGTCAGGGCTGCCCGCGGGCGGCCCTCTTGAAGGAAACAAAGATGTATACCGAAACCATCAACAAGTGCGCCGCCAACGCGGCCCGCATCAACCGCTTCGAGCGCAGCGACAAGCTCGGCTTCTGGCTCAGCTCCGCCATGGCGGGGGCCTATGTGGGCCTTGGCATCATCCTCATCTTCACCCTCGGCAATCTGGTGGATCCCGCCATCCGGCCGCTGGTGATGGGGGCCACCTTCGGCATCGCCCTGACCTTAGTTGTCATCGCCGGCTCCGAGCTGTTTACCGGCCACACCATGTTCCTCACCTTCGGGGTGAAGACCGGCAAAATCACCATGGCCGACCTGCTGCGTATCCTGCCGCAGACCTGGGCGGGCAACCTGATTGGCTCCATCCTGGTGGCGCTGATCTACTCCTACGGCGGCAGCCTGCTGCCGGACGCGGGCAGTCTGGCCCACAAGGTGGCGCTGGCCAAGACCCAGGCACCGGCGCTGACCCTGTTTATGAAGGGGATCCTCTGCAACTGGCTGGTCTGCCTCGCCATCTGGATGGCGCTGCGCACCGAGGGTGCCGCCAAGTTCATCGCCATCTGGTGGTGCCTGCTCGCCTTCATCGCCTCCGGCTACGAGCACTCGGTCGCCAACATGACCCTGTTCGCCCTCTCCTGGTTTGGCGCCCACTCGGAGGCCTACACCCTGAGCGGCATCGGCCACAACCTGCTGTGGGTGACCCTGGGCAACACCGTCTCCGGTGCCCTCTTCATGGGCCTCGGCTACTGGTATGCCACCCCCAAGGCTGAGCGCCCGGTCGCGGTGAGCGACGCCACCACCACTGCCAGCCAGACCCAAACCGCCTGATCAGGAGGCCCCATGGACTACTTGCCCATCTTTTGCCGACTCGACAACAAACCCGTGCTGCTGGTCGGCGGCGGCGAGGTAGCACAGCGCAAGGCGCGCCTGCTGCTGGATGCCGGTGCCCACCTCACCGTGGTCGCGCCCGAGCTCGACCCCGAGCTGACGGAGCTGGCTGCCAACGGCAGCATCGAGTGGCTCGCCGGTGAATTTGCATCGGAACAACTGGCGGGCAAGTGGCTGGTGGTAGCCGCCACCGATCGGCGCGAGGTGAATGCCCTGGTCTACCAGAGCGCCAATATGGCGCGGATCTTTGCCAACGTGGTGGATGACCCGAAACGCTCCAGCTTCATCATGCCGTCGATCATCGATCGCTCGCCCCTGATGGTGGCCATCTCCTCCGGTGGCAAGGCGCCGGTGCTGGCCCGCTTGCTGCGGGAAAAACTCGAGGCCCTGCTGCCGCAACATCTGGGGGCCGTGGCGACCTTCGCCGGCAGCTTGCGGGATCGGGTCAAGGCCCGCTTCGCCTCCATGGGCGAGCGGCGTCGCTTCTGGGAGCGGCTGCTCGGAGCCGACCGGCTCGGTCAGGCGCTGGCCCGCGGTGATAGTGCCTCTGCCAATCAGCTGGCCGACAGCCTGTTTGCCGACGAGAGCCAGAGCGCTGGCGAAGTGGTGCTGGTGGGAGCCGGCCCCGGCGATCCGGGCCTGCTCACCCTGCACGCCCTGCGCCAGATGCAGCAGGCGGACGTGGTGGTCTATGACCGACTGGTCTCCGACGAGGTGATGGCGCTGGTGCGCCGCGATGCCAAGCGCATCTTCGTCGGCAAGCAGGCGGGAAACCACTGCGTGCCGCAGGAGGGGATCAACCAGCTCTTGCTGGAGGAGGCAAAGAAGGGGCAACGGATAGTGCGGCTGAAGGGGGGCGACCCCTTCATCTTCGGCCGTGGCGGCGAGGAGCTGGAGACGCTGGTCGGCACTGGCATCGGTTTTCAGGTGGTGCCGGGAATCACGGCGGCCAGCGGCTGCGCGGCCTACGCCGGTATTCCGCTGACCCACCGCGATCACGCCCAGAGCGTCCGTTTCGTCACCGCCCACGGCAAGGGGGGCGCCCGGGATCTCGACTGGCCGCTGCTGGCCAAGGACAAACAGACGCTGGTGTTCTATATGGGACTCTCCTCCTGCGCCACCATCCGCGAACAGTTGCTGACCCACGGCAAGGGGGGCGACACCCCGGTGGCGCTGATTGAGCGTGGCACCCAGCCAAGCCAGCGGGTCATTCGCGGTACCCTCGATCAGTTGCCCGCGCTGGCGGTGGGCGTCGAGAGCCCGGCCCTCATCATGGTGGGATCTGTTGTGACCCTGGCGGACCAGCTTGCCTGGTTCGGGCAAGGAGGCGCCGCCGACGCGGCCCTGGCCTCGGCCTGATCGCTGCATCTATTCCAACGCCACCCTCGGGTGGCGTTTCTTTTTCTGCATTTACTGTCATAACCTCTTGTTTTGAGTCTGGTATCCTATGGGGACTGTCCGCCGGATCACCGAATTCAGGAATTCTGCTTCATGTCCCTCCCCCCCAAGAACAGCGCCAAACAGCGTGAACACGACAGAGCCCGCATCCTCACGCTGCTGCTGGCCGATGACGCCCTCACCGAGAGCCTGCTCGACCCGCAAGGGGAGCAGGACGCAGAGCTTCGGGACCAGACCAGCGAGCTGACCCGGCTGGTCAACAGCCTGCCCGCCGCCGATATCGCCGATGCGCTGGAGTCCCTGCCGCCGGACGAGCGCCACGTGCTGTGGCAGCAGGTGGATGCAGACAAGCACGGCCAGATCCTGGTGGAAGCGTCGGAGACGGTGTGGGACAGCCTCATCAGCGGCATGAGCGACAAGGAGCTGCTGCACGCCCTGAGCACCCTCGACATCGACGACCAGATCTACCTGGGCCAGCACCTGCCCCGCAACCTGATGGGGCGGCTGCTCACCTCCATGGCGCCGGTGGACAGGGACAAGGTGCGGGAGGTGATCCGCTACGGCAAGCACACGGTCGGCGCCATGATGGACTTCGAGCTCATCACGGTGCGGCCCGATGTGACCCTGGCCACCGTCCAGCGCTATCTGCGCCTACGCGGCCAGATCCCCGAGAACACCGACAAGCTGTTCGTCACCGATCGGCGCAACCGGCTGCAGGGGGAGCTGCCCCTCACCGCCGTGCTGCTGCACAAGCCCGAAACCCTGGTGAGCGACGCGATGGAGAAGGATCCGGTCACCTTCGATCCGGAAGACAACGACGAGGCCGCCGCCCGCACCTTCGAGCGGGACGACCTGGTCTCCGCCGCCGTGGTGGATGCCAGGGGCAAGCTGATGGGACGGCTCACCGTCGCCGAGGTGGTGGACCTGGTCTATGAGGAGAGCGACACCGACCTGCGCCGGATGGGGGGGATCAGCGAGGAAGAAGACGTGTTCGCCCCCGTCTCCAAGGCGGTCAAGACCCGCTGGGCCTGGCTTGCCATCAACCTCTGCACCGCCTTCGTGGCATCGCGGGTGATCGGCCTGTTCGAGCACACCATCTCCCAGCTGGTGGCACTGGCGGCCCTGATGCCCATCGTCGCCGGGATCGGCGGCAACACCGGCAACCAGACCATCACCATGATAGTGCGGGCGCTGGCGCTGCAGCACATCCAGACAGGCAACGTCTCCTTCCTGCTGTGGCGCGAGCTGGGGGTGGCCCTGATCAACGGCCTGGTGTGGGGCGGCATCATGGGCATCGCCACCTTCCTGCTCTATCAGGATGCGGCGCTGGGGGGCGTGATGACGCTCGCCATGATCCTCAACCTGCTGGTGGCGGCGCTGATGGGGGTCATCATCCCCATGACCATGAGCCGGCTGGGACGCGACCCGGCGGTGGGGGCCAGCGTGATGATCACCGCCATCACCGACACCGGCGGCTTCTTCATCTTCCTGGGGCTGGCGACCCTGTTCCTGCTCTAGAGCCCGAGGCTGACCGCCTGCGGCTCCTGCCATGACGCGGGGCAGCTTTCGCGCAAAAACGGCATTTCCCGCCACTGGGCAAGGAATAGTCGTTGAAATGCCAACCCCACTCCTTATACTGGATCCACCTGTTTCCAGCGGTGGATCTGACACAATGGAATACAACACTTCAGAACTGTGCGACATCTATCAGGACATGGTGGATGTACTCGAACCCATGCTCTGCTCCTTCGGCGGCCGCGCCTCTTTCGGCGGCGTCATCACCACGGTCAAGTGCTTCGAATCGAACGGTCTTATCCGTGAACTGGTCAAGGAGAACGGCGTTGGTCGCGTGCTGTTGATCGACGGCGGTGGCTCCATGCGACGTGCCCTGATCGACAGCGAGATCGCCACCACGGCGGCGGAAAATGAGTGGGAAGGGATCGTCTGCTACGGTTGCGTCCGTGAGGTCGATATCCTGGAAGATCTCGACATCGGCATTCAGGCCCTGGCGGCCATTCCGGTGGGCGCCGACAGCAAGGATATCGGGGAAACCGATCTGCCTGTCAACTTCGGCGGCGTTACCTTCCTGCCGGATGACCACCTCTATGCCGATACCACAGGGGTGATCCTCTCCCCCGATGCCCTCGACATCGAGTAAATAGCGCTGAGTGAAAATGGGAGCCCTGGCTCCCATTTTTTATGCCCGCTGATGGCGGAAAAGACGCAAAAAAAGAGGGCCAGTAAACTACTGGCCCCTTAACTGGAAGCAATGTGAGCAATGTCGTGCCTTCACAAGAAGTCCATCACGTTGGAACAAATGAAGTCTTTCCCGGAAAACAAGGTAACAATAATCATTCTCATTTAACTGTGCAAGCCTTATTTGCGAAGATCGCAAAAAAATTGACCACCCATGGGGGTGGTCAATCTCATCAGGCTTGTCGCGTAGCAGCTTGCAGGCCAGCCAATCCGGCCTCCCCCACCAGCTTGCGGCTGAGATAGCGCAGCAGCACACCGTAGAGCGGCACAAACAACCCCAGACTTATCAGCAACTTGAATACGTAATCCACGGTCGCGATCTCGACCCAGTGCTCGGCCATGAAGGGATCCGTGCTGCGCCAGAAGGCGATGCTGAAGAAGGCGATGGTATCCACCAGATTGCCGAACAGGGTGGAGGCCGCCGGTGCCACCCACCAGGCTTTCAGCAGGCGCAGGCGGTTGAACACCACCACATCCATGAGCTGGCCCACCAGATAGGCCATAAAGCTGGCTAACGCGATCCGGGCAACAAAGAGATTGAACTCTGCCAGATTGCCCACCCCCTGGAAGCTCCCTTCGAAGAAGAGTACCGAGAGCACGTAGGATACGGTCAATGCCGGCAGCATCACGGTCTGGATGATCTTGCGCGCCAGGCCTGCGCCGAAAATCCGCACCGTCAGATCGGTGGCCAGGAAAATGAACGGGAAGCTGAAGGCACCCCAGGTGGTGTGGAAGCCAAAGATGGTGATCGGCAGCTGCACCAGGTAGTTGCTGCTGGCAATGATCAGGATGTGGAACAACGAGAGACGCATCAGTGCCGTCTGGTACTGAGCCGGAGTCAGGTTCATATTGTGACCTTTTTGGTTAATGGGGTTAGGGAACCCATATCGCCACCATGGCGATAATCAAGGGGCGAGATTATACGCCCCAAAATTGATAGTTCAATCTTTATGCGGTTATCTCAAGGGATTGACTCGCATCGCACGCCAAGCTCACTCCCGGGACTGCCGAGCCAGCCAGAGCAGCGCCTCCGCGTCGTCCGGCTGCACCGCCGCCAGCCAGCAGCCGCTGTAATGTTCGTACTCGAGCCGAAAGCAGCTGCCTTCAAACTCCAGCAGCCAGCTGTGGCGATCCGCCCCCCACTCCCGCTCGAGTGCCGCCAGCTCCCACTCCTGCAACAGGGCCTCTGCCAGAGTCGGGAAGCTGTCCCAGTCAAGGCCCGGGCAGGTCAGCATCACCACCCCGGCTTCCCTGTCTATCTGCGTGATACGCCAGTTCATCTGCGGCTCCTCAACTGCTGCACGAGAGCTCGCCCCCGCAATACCAGCCCGGATGCGGGGTGGCGAGATCCTCGTATTCGGGTTGGTCATCATAGGGGTGCTGCAGGGCCACAAACAGCCGCTCGAACGGCGCCATGTCGCCCCGTTCAGCCGCCTCTATCACCTGCTGGGCCAGGGCGTTGCGCAGCACATACTTGGGATTGACCGCATCCATCTGCCCCTTACGCACGCCATCCTCGCTCCCTTCCCGGGCGAGGCGTGCCCGATAGGCCTCAAGCCACCCCTGCCAGACGGCAGGATCGGGCAGCAAGGCCAGCAGGCGGGCGGGCCAGTCACCCTGAGCGGTCAATTCCCCCAGCCGTCGCAGGAAGAGGTGGTAATCCACCTTGTGCGCCGCCAGCAGCCGGAACAACTCGCGGAACAGCGCCGGATCGTCGTCTTCCCACACCGCCAGCCCCAGCTTGGCGCGCATCAGCTCGGAGTAGTGCAACATCAGCTGGTGCTCGTACTGGGCCAGGGCCGACGCGAGCGCGTCGCCATCCACATGGCCGGCCAGCGCCTGCGCCAGCTTCTGCAGGTTCCAGTATCCGACCGCAGGCTGCTGATCCAGCGCATAGCGGCCGTCCGGATCCGAGTGGTTGCAGACGAAGTCCGGCACATAGGCATCGATGAAACCATAGGGGCCGTAATCCAAGGTCAACCCGAGCAGGGACATGTTGTCGGTGTTCATCACCCCGTGACAGAACCCCGCCGCCTGCCACTTGGCGATGAGCCGCGCGGTGCGGCGCACTACTTCGGCAAACAGCTCGGCGCCATCGGCCAGCTCGGGGAAGTGGTAACGCCGCGCATAGTCGATGAGGGCGGGGATCTTCTCCCCCTGCCCGCTCCAGGCGAAATACTCGAAGTGACCGAAGCGCAGATGGCTCGGCGCGGTGCGCAGCACGGTCGCCCCGCTCTCCACCAGCTCCCGGTAGACAGGCTCGTCACTGCCCAGCAGCACCAGAGCCCGGGTGGTGGGAATGCCGAGGGCATGCAGCGCCTCGGAAGCCAGGTACTCGCGAATGCTGGATCGCAGCACGGCACGGCCGTCGCCGAAGCGGGAGAATGGCGTCTTGCCCGCCCCTTTGAGGTGCAGGTCCCAACGGCACCCATCCGGCGCCAGCTGCTCCCCCAGCAGCAGGGCGCGGCCATCCCCGAGACGCGGGCTGTAGCCGCCGAACTGGTGGCCCGCATAGACCTGAGCCACCGGCTGCATGCCCGGCAGGGGCTGCCCCTGGCCGCAACAGGCGAGCCACTGCGCCTCGCTCACCTCCCCGAGCCCCAGCTCCCCAAGCAGCGCACGGTTCAGATGCAGCAATCTGGGGCCATGCAGCGGCTGCGGGGCAACGGGCTCGCAAGCCCAGGGGAGTTCGGTGGCAAAAGTGTTGATCAACTTCATGGTGATGAGGGTTGTCCCTGCGTATGCTCGTGTCACTCTTTATACCGCCGTCGGCTCGTCGAGGCTAACAGGCGATCACGATTATTCATTTCAAGGAGAAGACGATGCAAAAGTGGGTCTATACCCTGCCCCTGCTGGCGCTTGCCTGGGGCCATCAGGCCAAGGCGGCCGACATAGACGAAGGCAAGGCCAAATCCGTGGTCTGTGCCGCCTGTCATGGCGCGGATGGCAAGGCGAGCGTCCCGACCTACCCCCACCTCGCGGGCCAGAACCAGGCCTATTTGCTCAAGCAGATGAAGGCGTTCAAGGAGGGTTCCCGTACCGAGCCACTGATGGTTCCCTTCATGGCGATGCTGACCGAGGCGGACATGGAGAATCTGGCGGCCTATTACGCCAACCTCAAATAATGCATGGCGCCGACCAACGGGCGCCTTTCCACTGTTTGTTGTGCCAGCCTACCGGCCTGGGCCTGCTGCGGTCGATGACAAGGTCTACCAGGGCCGACCCTACCGGCGGCAGTAGTCGATGATCAGGTCCATAAATGCCTCACCGAAGCGCTCCAGCTTGCGGTGACCGACACCGTTGACCGCTAGCATTTCCTCCTCGGTCATCGGCATGAGCTGCGCCATCTCCACCAGAGTCGCATCGTTGAACACCACGTAGGGCGGCACCTCTTCATCCTCGGCGATCTGCTTGCGCAGGGCGCGCAGCTCCTTGAACAGCCGCTTGTCATAATTGGCGTTGTCGAGCAGGCCGTTGCGCTTCTCCTTGCGGCTGGAGATGGGCTGCAGGCGGGGTACCGCCAATTCCAGCTTCACCTCGCCGCGCAGCACGGGGCGGGCCGCTTCGGTCAACTGCAACACCAGATTGCGGGTGATGTTCTGGGTCAGCAATCCCTTGTGGATCAGCTGGCGGATGACGCTCATCCAGTATTCGTGGCTCTGATCCTTGCCGATGCCGTAGGTCGAGAGCTTGTCGTGACCGTGATCCTTGATGCGCTGGTTCAGCGACCCGCGCAGCACCTCCACCACATAACCCACCCCGAAATTCTGTCCCACCCGCCAGACACAGGAGAGCGCCTTCTGGGCATCTTCGGTGCCGTCATAACTCTGGGGTGGATCGAGGCAGATGTCGCAGTTGCCGCACGGCTTGTCGTTGTACTCGCCGAAGTAGTTGAGCAGCACCTGACGGCGGCAGGTCTGCGCCTCGGCAAAGGCCGCCATCACGTTGAGCTTGTACTGCTCCACCTGCAGCTGCTGGGGGTTTTCGATGTTGTCGAGCAGCCGGCGCACCCGCCCGATGTCGGCGGGATCGTAGAGCAGCAGCGCCTCGGCCGGAGTGCCGTCACGCCCGGCACGGCCGGTTTCCTGATAGTAGGATTCGATGTTCTTCGGGATGTCGTAGTGCACCACGAAGCGCACGTTGGGCTTGTCGATGCCCATGCCAAACGCCACCGTCGCCACCACGATCTCGATGTCATCCTTGAGGAAGGCCTCCTGGGTCTGCTGACGCAGCTCCAGCGGCAGACCGGCATGATAGGGTGCCGCCTTGCAGCCGTGACGGGAGAGCCGCTCGGCCACCTCCTCCACCCGATTGCGGCTGGAGCAGTAGACGATGCCGCAGTTGCCCTTCTGGCTCTGCACGTAGCGCAGCAGCTGCTCCGCTGCCTTGAACTTCTCCACCAGGCTGTAGCGGATATTGGGCCGATCGAAGCTGGCGGTGTGGATGAAGGGATCGTTCAGTTCCAGCCGGTGCAGCATGTCGCTGCGGGTCGCCTCGTCGGCGGTGGCGGTGAGCGCTACCACCGGCACCTGGGGGAACCACTGCTTGAGCCGTCCCAGCGCCGCGTATTCCGGCCGAAAATCGTGCCCCCACTGGGAGACGCAGTGCGCCTCGTCGATGGCGAACAGGCCGAGGGGCAACTCCGCCAACCGGTCCATGAACTCGTGCTGCAGCAAACGCTCGGGGGAAACATAAACCAGCTTGATCTCGCCTCGGCGCATGGCGGCAAAGTTCTGGATCATCTCCTCCCGGCTCAGGGCCGAGTTGATGTAGACCGCCGCCACGCCGTTGGCACGCAGGGTGTCGACCTGATCCTTCATCAGCGAGATGAGGGGGGAGACCACCACCCCGAGCCCGGGTCGCAGCAGCGCCGGGATCTGGTAGCAAAGCGACTTGCCGCCGCCGGTGGGCTTGAGCACCAGGGCATCGCGCCCCGCCACTATCTGCTCGATGATCTCGAGCTGGCCCGGCCGAAACTGCTGATAGCCAAACACCGCCTGCAACAGGGCAAGGGGATTCTCTGGCTGAGGGTCAGGCAGGGTTTCGGCAATGACGGTCATGGGCTCTCCTTTGGGGTCGCCATTCTAAAGCAGCCGCCGCCCACAATAAACCTGCCATTGCGAGTGTTAAGGAAGTGTTGCAGACTGGCTGGAGTTTTTACTCGGCTTTGATGACAGGGCGGACTCAAGGAATGAAACAGATGCTCAAGAAGATGGCGCTCAGTGGCATAGCCAACCTGTTCGCCGAAAAAATGCCCTTCAACAAGCTGATCGGCATGCAAGTCACCCACTACGACTTCGACAAGGTGGAGCTGCGCATCAAGATGGAACAGAAGCTCATCGGCAACCCTTTCCACAACATACTGCACGGCGGGGTCACCGCCAGCCTGCTCGATGTGGCGGGCGGCATGATAGTCGCCGCCTCCTGCATCGACGAGTTGGAGGACTTCTCCCCCAGCTATCTCAAGGAGCGCTTCTCGCGACTTGGCACCATCGATCTGCGGGTGGACTATCTTCGTCCCGGTCGCGGCAACGAGTTCATCGCCACCGCCCACATCATCCGGGCAGGCAGCAAGGTCGCAGTCGCCCGCATGGAGCTGCACAACGAAGAGGGCACTCACATCGCCTTCGGCACGGGCACCTACCTCGTCGGCTAATGGTTTTTATTACATAAAAAGTGCGCTTCTAAGCTGATTTTAATCATTAGAATTCTTACCCCCTCCTCCGCTCAGGGTCCATACTGAAAGTCGGGATTCTGTGCAGAGGGAGGATTGCAGACGATGAGCGCGATACTGGCTACCCAACCATCCAGAGCCTTGCTGACACGACTTGAGGCCATGCGCGAAGAAGTGCAGACCCCAGAGTGCCGTCACTGGTTGGAACAGGAGCTGGAGGGGTATTCTCTCTGTTCACCCCTGCCCTGGTATCGCATCATTGCCTGTCGGCAACGCGGTCACTTCCTGAATCTGAAGACGGGAAAATATCTGACTTGCCATATCGGCAGCCAAACGCTAAGCCAACGCGACCTGGCCCAAGTTCAGTTCATCTATGCCCGTGAACCCGCCGCCCACTATTTACTGCGTCACGATTCCCATATCGAGCCCTGGCCGGAATCGCTGCTGGAAGCGTATCGAGAGCAGCTGATCCCTGGTCATCTCTGCCTGCAAGCCTGGCATGAGCCCGTGTCTTCGCTGCGTTTACAACTGATGGAGGGAATAGCACATTTCATTAGTGAGTACCCCAAGCATGCGGCCCTGCAAACCCAACACGGTTTCAAGGCATTGCGGCATCAACACTGGCATATCTGAATGAGCGCCTGGGGCGCAAGGAGGGCACCATCGACAAGACCCATAACGAGATTGTCACAATCTAGAGTGCCGGAGTCAGGATCAGACTCCACCAGTGGGGCCACCGAGCGGTGGCCCTTTTAGTTGGGCAAATGAGGGGGATCGGAGCAGGAGCAGCAATCGGCAATGGAAATGTCAGCTTTGCTTCAACAGACTAAATGCGAAAAGGCCGCTCATTGAGCGGCCTTTTCAAATGTGGTCGGTGTGAGAGGATTCGAACCTCCGACCCCTTCGTCCCGAACGAAGTGCGCTACCAAGCTGCGCTACACACCGATGTCTGCGGGGCGAGAATTTACCGAAAGCCCCGACCCGACACAAGCCTTTTTTTGCATTCACTCTAAAAAAATGGCTTTACGCTCAATAATTCAGCGAGTCGCAGCAAAAATCGCCACAAGGTATCTTTCCGCCTGCCTTCAGTCCTGTCGAGGCAACCTGAACTCGGTCGGCCCCAGCAAACGCCGGCTCCAATCCGCCACCACACCATGTTCAAGCCAATGGGCCGCATGCTGGCGCCAGTTGGGAGAGAGCGCCGGGTTCTCCAGCAGCAGTTGCAGATCTTCCTCATTGCGGGCCTGGTTGAACAGGATGTCGGCGGTGCGCTTCACCGTCAGCTCAGGGTAGGGTCTGTCCACCAGTGTCAGCTCCCCCTGCGGATCCACCCTTCCCTCTTCCAGCACCCGCAGCAGCCAGCCACAGCGACCACTCAGCTGCATCACCTGGGAGAGCTGGCCATAGCCAAAGCGCTGGTTGAGCTTGAAACAGGGGGATCTGGGCTGGCTTATCTGGATCAGCGCCTCTCCAAGTCGATAAACATCGCCGATGCAGGCCTGCGCCTCCGTCAGCCCCGAACCAGAGAGATTCTCGCCAAAGGCGGCAGGCTGCCAGGGTGTGCGTGGTACAGGCAGTCCCAGCGCGGTTTGCCAGGTTTTCCACCAGGCGTAGTGCTCCGCAGGGTAATGGTGCAGGGCCCGATCCGGGCCGCCATGATGGCGTCTGTCGCTCTGCTCATCCCCGCGAAGGCCGAGGAAATCGCACCACAGAGGGGCGTTGGCAGGCTGCTTGTGGATGGCACTGATGAGGCCGGGGGCCTGCTCTGGGTTCAGTTCGGCGCTCTGGCCGATGAAGAGGGAGATCCGCATTCCATTCTCCTGACGGATGGGGGAATGCGGATCTTATCACGGGGCAAGTCAGGCAACTGCCTGCATCTGGGTGGTCATGGCGATTTCGGCACGGCGGCGTTTCTCCGCCCGGGCCATCAGATACCAGCTACCGAAGGTGAACAGGGATACCGACAGCAGGATCAGACTCGCGATAGCGTTGATCTCGGGCTTCACGCCGAGACGCACCGCCGAGAACACCTCCATCGGCAAGGTGGTCGAACCCGGGCCGGAGACGAAGCTCGCCAGCACCAGATCATCCAGCGACAGGGCGAACGACATCATGCCACCCGCCGCCAGCGACGGGGCGATCATCGGGATGGTGATCAGGAAGAACACCTTCCAGGGCTTGGCTCCCAGGTCCATGGCCGCCTCCTCGATGGAGAGATCCAGCTCCCGCAGCCGCGCCGACACCACTATCGCCACATAGGCGGTACAGAAGGTGGTATGTGCTATCCAGATGGTCAGCATGCCCCGCTCCGCGGGCCAACCCACCAGCTGGGCCATGGCCACGAACAGCAGCAGCAGGGAGAGACCGGTGATCACCTCGGGCATCACCAGCGGCGCCGTCACCATGCCGCCGAACAGGGTCCGGCCACGGAAGTGAGGGATCCGGGTCAGCACGAAGGCCGCCACTGTCCCCAGCGCCACCGCCGCGATGGCGGTGTAGAAGGCGATCTCCAGGGAGCGGAACACGGACCCGATCAACTGTTTGTTGTCGAGCAGGCCGAAGTACCACTTGAGCGACCAGCCTCCCCACACCGTCACCAGCTTGGAGGCGTTGAAGGAGTAGATGACCATGATGATCATGGGCAGGTAGATGAACAGCAGCCCCAGCCACAGCATCAGCTTGGCAAAACCGAAACGTCTCATGCCTTGCCCTCCAGCTCTTTGGCCTGGTTGCGGTTGAACAGGATGATGGGAATGATCAGCACCGCCAGCATCACCACCGCCAGGGCGGAGGCCACCGGCCAGTCACGGTTGTTGAAGAACTCCTGCCACAACACCTTGCCGATCATCAGGGTCTCCGGACCACCCAGCATCTCGGGGATGACGAACTCGCCCACCACCGGGATGAAGACCAGCATGCAACCGGCGATGATGCCGTTCTTGGAGAGTGGCACCGTGATCTGCCAGAACCGGGTCAGGTTGCGGGCACCCAGATCGGAGGCCGCCTCCAGCAGGCTCTGGTCGTGCTTGACCAGGTTGGCATAAAGCGGCAGCACCATGAACGGCAGGTAGGAGTAAACGATGCCGATATAGACCGCCAGGTTGGTATTGAGGATCTGCAGCGGTTCGTCGATCACCCCGATGCCCAGCAGGACGCTGTTGAGCAGGCCGTTGTTGCTGAGGATCCCCATCCAGGCGTAGACCCGGATCAGGATCGCCGTCCAGGTCGGCATCATGATGAGCAGCAGCAGAACGGTCTGGGTCTCCTTGTTGGCCCGCGAAATGGCGTAAGCCATGGGATAACCGATCAACAGGCAGAGCAGGGTGCTGACCAGGGCTATCTTGAGGGACCCCAGATAAGCCGCGATGTAGAGCTCATCCTCCTGCAGCAGCAGGTAGTTGCCCAGGTTGAGCAGTATGGTGAGCTGATTGTCTGCCCAGCTCACCACGTCCGTGTAGGGCGGGATGGCCACGTCCGCTTCGGCGAAGCTGATCTTCACGACGATGATGAAGGGCAGCAGGAAGAAGAGGAACAGCCAGAAGAAGGGGATGCCGATGACCAGCTGCCGCCCTCCCACCTGTTTGAGTCGTCTCAATGCCTTCATGATTGCAGCACCACGCCGCTGTCATCTTCCCAGTAGAGGAACACCTGGTCATCCCAGGTCGGCCGTTTGCCGTGGCGTTCGGCATTGGCGATGAAAGCCTGAACGATTTTGCCCGAGGGCAACTGGATGTGATACACGGAATGGCCGCCCAGATAGGCGATGTCATAAACCTCGCCCTTGGTCCAGTTGAAGTCCGGATGCTCGATCTCTTCCGGCTTTTGCAGGCTCATCAGCAGTTTTTCCGGACGCAGGGCATAGGTGACCTTCTTGTTCTCCGCCCGGGAGCTGATGCCGTGACCCACATAGATGGGCTGCTCCAGATCCGCACAGGCGATGATGGCGTGGTCCTGCTCATCCTCCACCAGCAGGCCGTCAAACAGGTTGACGTTGCCGATGAACTCGCACACCAGCCGGCTGGCCGGGGTTTCGTAGATGTCCATCGGGCTGCCGATCTGCTCGATGCAACCCAGGTGCATGATGGCGATCCGCTCGGCCATGGTCATGGCTTCTTCCTGATCGTGGGTCACCATGACGCAGGTCACGCCGACCCGCTCGATGATCTCGACCAGCTCGAGCTGCATGGTGGAGCGCAGCTTCTTGTCGAGCGCCCCCATGGGCTCGTCCAGCAGCAGCAGCTTGGGACGCTTGGCCAGGGAACGGGCCAGGGCCACCCGCTGACGCTGACCACCGGAGAGCTGGTGCGGCTTGCGGCGGGCGTACTGGGTCATCTGCACCAGCTTGAGCATCTCTTCCACCCGGGCATCGATCTCCGCCTTGGGCAGGCCATCCTGCTTGAGGCCGAAGGCGATGTTCTGGGCCACCGTCATGTGGGGGAACAGGGCGTAGGACTGGAACATCATGTTGATGGGGCGTTCATAGGGCGGCATGTCGGTAATGTCGACGCCGTCGAGGAACAGCCGTCCTTCCGTGGGTCGCTCGAACCCGGCCAGCATCCGCAGCAAGGTGGACTTGCCGGAGCCGGACCCACCCAGCAGGGCGAAGATCTCGCCCTTGTGGATGTTGAGAGACACGTTGTCGACCGCCAGCGTTTCGTCGAACTGCTTGCTTACCCTGTCTATTTTGACCAGCACTTCTTTACGCTGCTGGCTGCCCTCGAGGGCTTTCTTGTAGGCACTGGAGGCTATCGCCATTACCAAACTCCCAAAGGTGATTCCGGCCTGGGCCGATCCATCAATACAATCTGGCGCCCCGGGATGGGCGCCAAGGTTAGGTTCCGGATTTGATCTTGGTCCAACTCCGGGTGATCAGGCGCTGCACCGAGCGGGGATGTGCTTCCTGCACATACAGACGCTCAAGCACCGCCTGGGGGGGATAGACAGACTCATCCTCGCGAACGGCCTTGTCCATGAACTCTCCCGCCTTGATGTTCGGGTTCGCGTAACCCACATAGTCGCTCACCTTGGCGATGACCTGCGGTTCGAGAATGTAGTTGATCAGGGCGTGAGCCTCTTTCACGTTGGTGGCATCGGCCGGGATCGCCATCATGTCGAACCAAAGATTGCCACCCTCCTTGGGGATGCTGTAGGCAATCTTGATCCCCTTGCCCGCCTCCTCGGCCCGGGACGCCGCCTGCAGGATGTCGCCGGAGAAACCCGCCGCCACGCAGATGTTGCCGTTGGCGAGGTCACCTATGTACTTGGAGGAGTGGAAGTAGGCCACATAGGGGCGCACCTTGAGCAGCTGCTCTTCGGCCCGCTTGATGTCCGCCGGCTCATGGCCGTTGGGGTTAAGCCCCAGGTAGTTGAGGGCCGCCGGGATCATCTCGTCCGCCGAATCGAGGAAGGCTACGCCGCACTGGGAGAGCTTCTTCATGTTTTCCGGCTCGAAAATGGTCGCCCAGGAGTCAATCTTGTCGACACCCAGCACTTCCTTGATTTTCTCGACGTTGTAACCGATGCCGTTGGTGCCCCAGAGGTAGGGCACGGCGTACTGATGGCCCGGATCCACCTTCTCGAGCTGCTTGAGCAGCAAGGGGTCCAGGTTGCTCAGGTTTGGCAGCAGGGTGAGGTCCAGCTTCTGGAAAGCCCCCGCCTTGATCTGCTTGGCCAGGAAATTGTTGGAGGGCACGACCAGATCGTAGCCGGTGCGTCCGGTCAGCAGCTTGCCTTCCAGCGTCTCGTTGGAGTCAAACACGTCGTAGACGGTCTTGATCCCGGTCTTCTGCTGAAAGTCACTGAGGGTGGTCTCGCCGATATAATCGGACCAGTTGTAAAAATGAACCACAGGGGCTGCCTGGGTCAGATTTGCAAACCCCAGGGTCAGGGCCAGCGTTGCCATCTTGGTCATGTGCACTTATCAGTCCTCATTTGTGTGATTTTGCCAGTCGCGCATCCATACGCGCCGTCCAACCTGTCGGGTGGTCACCACCCTCCCGGCCGAACTGCGGACCGGGAGGGGTACTCGTCACTCTTACTTGCCTGACTTGATCTTGGTCCAGCTGCGGGTCATCAGACGCTGCACCTTGGCCGGCAGATCCGGGAAGGTGTAGATCTTCTTGAGGGTATCCGGCGTCGGGTAGATACCCGGGTCGGTACGGATCGCCTCGTCCACCAGCGGCGTGGCCGCCTTGTTGCCGTTCGGGAACTGCACCACGTTGGTAATGTTCGCGATCACGTCCGGCTTCATCAGGTAATTGATGAAGGTGTGGGCCGCCTCGACGTTCTTGGCATCCGCCGGGATGGCGATCATGTCGAAGAAGCTGCCTGCCCCCTCTTTCGGAATGGTGTAAGTCAGGCTGACACCGTTCTTGGCCTCGGCGGCACGCGCCTTGGACTGCTGCAGGTCACCGGAGTAACCCACTGCCACGCACAGGTTGCCGTTGGCCAGATCCGAAATGTACTTGGAGGAGTGGAAATAGGCGGTATAGGGACGGATGGAGAGGAACAGCTCCTCTGCCTTCTTCAGTTCATCCGGCTTCTGGCTGTCCGGCTTGAAGCCCAGGTATTGCAGGGCGGCCGGCAGCATTTCGGTCGGCGAGTCGAGGAAGGAGACACCGCACTCCTTCAGCTTGGCCATGTTCTCCGGCTTGAACACCAGATCCCAGGAGTTGACCGGCGCATCGGCCCCCAGCACGGCCTTCACCTTCTCGGCGTTGTAGGCATAGCCGATGGTGCCCCACAGGTAAGGGATGGAGTATTGGTTGCCCGGATCGCTCGGTTCGAGCGCCTTGAGCAGGTCGACGTCCAGGTTCTGCCAGTTGGAGAGTTTGGACTTGTCCAGCTTCTGGAAGACACCTGCCTTGATCTGCTTGGCAAGGAAGGGGTTGGACGGTACGACGATGTCATAGCCCGACTTGCCTGCCAGCAACTTGGCTTCCAGCACTTCGTTGCTGTCGAACACGTCGTAGACCACTTTGATGCCCGTCTCCTTCTGGAAGTTTTCCAGCGTATCCGGCGCGATATAGTCGCTCCAGTTGTAGACGTGCAGCACCTTCTCGTCGGCCATCGCCCCGGTACTCATCATGACCAGCGCCACGGAAGCAGCCATCATTCCCTTTTTAAAAGACATAGTCCTTGTCTCCTAAGCAAATTGTATGCGTAAGCCAACCTGCCCGGTTCCCGCCTATTCCCGCAGCTTTGCAGCCGTCAGGTCCAGACTGAGCCTGGCCAGTTTGACCAATTCATCCACCTGTTCCTCGGTGATCACCAAGGGGGGCGATATGATCATGGTATCGCCGACAGCCCTCATCACCAAGCCATTGTTAAAACAGAACTCCCGACAGGTCATCCCGGCATGGAGCTCGGCCGGGAAGCGACGTTTCGTCTGCTTGTCCTGCACTATTTCCAGCGCGGCGACCAGGCCTTTTCCACGGGTTTCCCCCACCAGCGGATGGTCCGCCAGCTCAGCCCAGCGGCGCTGCAAATAGGGGCCGATACTATCATGAACTCGCTTAACTATGCTCTCCCTTTGCATAAGCTGGATGTTGGCAATGGCCACGGCGCAGGCGACAGGATGGCCGGAATAGGTGAAGCCATGGTTGAACTCCCCCCCCTCTTCCACCAGCACCCTGGCTACCCTGTCCCCCACCATCACGGCGCCCATCGGCAGATAGCCGGAGGTAATGCCCTTGGCCAGGCACATGAGATCGGGTTTGATGCCAAAACCTTCACTGGCAAACCAGTGGCCGGTGCGGCCAAAGCCGCAGATCACCTCGTCTGTGATGAGCAGGATGCCGTACTGGTCGCAGATGCGCTGGATCTCGGGCCAGTAGCTCTCGGGCGGAATGATGACCCCCCCCGCACCCTGGATAGGCTCGCCGATGAAGGCGGCTACCTTGTCCACCCCCAGTGCCAGGATCTTCTCTTCCAGCTGGCGGGCACGGGCCAGACCGAACTCGTGGGCGCTCATGCCCTCTCCCTCACCGAAGTGATAGGGCTGGTCGATGTGGACTATGCCCGGAATGGGCAAGCCGCCCTGGGCGTGCATCCCCTTCATGCCCCCCAGACTGGCCCCCGCCACGGTGGAGCCGTGATAGGCGTTGTGGCGGCTGATGATCACCTGCTTGTCAGGTTGTCCCTTGCTGGCCCAGTAGTGGCGCACCATGCGCAGCACGGTGTCGTTGCACTCGGAACCCGAGCCGGTGAAGAAGACGTGGTTGAGGTGGGAAGGGGTGATCTCGGCCAGCAGGGTGGCCAGCTCGGCAGCAGGGGGGTGGCTGGTCTGGAAGAAGAGGTTGTAGTAGGGCAGTTGCTGCATCTGGCGAGTGGCGGCATCCACCAGCTCCTGACGGCCGTAGCCCATGTTGACGCACCACAGACCCGCCATTCCGTCCAGAATGCGCTTGCCTTCGGAGTCTTCCAGATAGACGCCTTCGGCCTTGGTGATGATGCGACTGCCCTTCTTGTTCAGGGCCTGAAAATCGGTAAACGGATGCAGATGATGGCTGGCTTCCAGTTGCTGCCACTCACGGGTGGTGTGCTGCATTGCTTGCTCCTCGGTTCCTTCGATTCGGCGAATCTTGTCGCCATTCATGAGGGCACGGGTGGCCTGCCCGGTCACTGCCATTCACGGGGCTGGCGCTCTCTTGCCTGCTCGATGCCTTTCCATGGGGCGAACATCGTCGCCAGTTGATTGCAGGTGACCCCCTCTCCATTGCGGGAGCGGGCCTCACCTATACTCGGTGCCTTCCGGGTCGCGGGCGCTCCCGCCAGACGGGCCTTCGGCCCCTTGCTTGCGATATGACGGGGAGAGGCCTCGCCTCCCCCGGGGACAGATCAGACGTTCAGCAGCAGGAATTCCCGTTCCCAGCGGCTGATCACGCCGAAGTAGGTCTCGTACTCCTTGCGTTTGACGGCCACGAAGGCGCGGATGAAGCGCTCCCCCAGCATGTCCTTGATGGGTTCACACTGCTCCAGGTGGCTCAGCGATTCCTCCAGCGAGCGGGGCAGGCTGTAGGGCAGGTCATAGGCACTCGCCTTCATCTCCTGCATGGGTTCCAGCTTCTCCAGCATGCCGAGGTAGCCGCAGGCCAGGGTGGCGGCCAGGGCCAGATACGGGTTGGCATCGGCCCCGGCGAAGCGGTTCTCGACCCGGCGTGCGCTCGGTTCGGAGAAGGGGACCCGCAGGCCGCAGGTGCGGTTTTCCACCCCCCACTGCACGTTGCGCGGCGCACTCTCGCCAAAGGTGAGGCGGCGGTAGGAGTTGACGTTCGGCGCCAGCAGGGCGGTCACTGCCGGGGTGTATTTCTGCAGGCCGGCGATGAAATGCATGAACAGATCGGAGTTGCCCCCTTCGCTGGTACCAAACAGGTTGTTGCCATCCATGTCTTCCAGGCTCTGGTGGATGTGCATGGCGGAACCCGGTTCGTTGCTCATGGGCTTGGCCATGAAGGTGGCATAGATGCCGTGACGATGGGCGGCCTCGCGCATGGTGCGCTTGAACAGAAACACCTGGTCGGCGAGATCGATGGCGTCCCCGTGCAGGAAGTTGATCTCCATCTGGGCGGCGCCGGATTCGTGGATCAGGGTGTCCACCTCCAGCTCCTGGGCCTCGCAATAGTCGTACATGTCCTCGAAGATGGGGTCGAATTCGTTCACCGCATCGATGCTGAACGACTGGCGGGCCGTTTCCGGGCGGCCGTTGCGGCCCACCGGCGGCACCAGCGGATAGTCGGGATCTTCGTTGCGGGTCACCAGGTAGAACTCCAGCTCCGGCGCCACCACCGGCTTCCAGCCCTGCTTCTCGTAGAATGACAGAACCCGGCGCAGCACGGAGCGGGGAGCGATGTCGATGAGCTTGCCGTTGACGTCAAAGCAGTCGTGGATCACCTGGGCGGTGGGCTCCAGCGCCCAGGGTACGAAACGAATGGTGTTGGGATCGGGATAGAGCTGCATGTCCCGCTCCAGCGGGTCTATCATGCTGTCGTCATCCGGGTACTCGCCGGTCACCGTCTGAGTGAAAATGACCTCGGGCAGCCGCATGCCCCCCTCGCGCAGAAACTTGTTGGCTGGAATGATCTTGCCTCGGGCATTGCCGGTGAAATCCGGAAACAGGCACTCCACTTCCGTGATGCGATTGCTCTCCATCCAGCCCTTGATACTGTCCATGTTAAACCCCGACATTACGGTTGCCATTGTCAAGGGTGTCTAATATAAGGAACACCCTTGTTAAGAAAATGTAATCGACCACACCATAAAAGCCCGTGATAAAGGCCTTTGTCAAGCAGCGGTGTTTAAAAAACTATAAACAACGGCCTGTATAATGACCATCGCGGCACCAAATACTAAACACTTTGTGTCACGATCAGCCCACTGCAAGCTCGATGCCAACGGCGGCGGGATCTCGTTCGATACTCAGTCAGACCCTGTCGGAGAAGGCCCATTTCTTTGCAAGGGCGCACACTCCTTATCCAATTTCCTTTGCATGTCTGCATTTTTTTGGTACAAGGCCCGCCCTGATTTGCACTCTCCTGCATGGATTTGGTGCAAAACGGGATACAAGGGCTTGGTCTGACGACAGACAGCCCCCATCAATGGGTAACATTGGGAAACTGACTGGTAGCAAACCGTATGTGTGATTTCATGACAGAAGACCAACTGACCTTCTACAAAGGCCAGATCGAGCGACAAATTCTTGAGCTCGAAGAACGTCTCAACTCCCAGGCCAGCCAGGCTATCGCCACCGATACCAACGAGATGGCGGATGAAATTGACCGTGCCAGTGTCGAGGAGGCCCGTCGCCTGGAGCTGAACCGCATCGAGCACGACAAGTTGCACCTGCGCAAGCTGAAAGGGGCGTTGAAGCGGATCAATGAAGGGGATTTCGGCTATTGCGAATCCTGTGGCGACGAGATCTCTCTCAAGCGGCTGCAGGCCCGTCCCGAGTCCCGCTTCTGTGTTGAATGCCAGAGCACCAAGGAATTCAACGACACTCACGTGTTCCGTCGCGTCGCCTGATGCGGCGAACAAGCCCGGCCTCGGTACGAGCCGGGCACAGGGCAGGCCCTGCCCGAAGATGACGCGGCCGGGTCATCCCCGGCCCCTTTCACAGCAAGAGCGTGACAACTTCTGTTAGACTCCGGGCAAGTCCCGGATCCTACAGGAGATCAAAGCGTGAAATGGCTCATCAGGCTGTGCTTGTGCCTGCCATTGCTGGCACAAGCACAGACGCTCACCGTCAAGGTCCCCAGCCGACCGATCAACGATCTCGACAACGAATACCAGCTCAAGCTGCTGGAACTGGCGCTCAACCACGCCGGGCAGCCCTACAAGCTGGAGCGGGTCGACCTCAATCTCAACCAGTACAGCCTCCAGCAGGCGCTTGCCAAGGGCAAGGTCATCAATGTGTTCTGGATGGGTACCTCCAGCGCGCTGGAATCCTCCCTCACCGCAGTGCCAATCCCGCTGTTTCGTGGCCTGGAAGGGCTGCGCCTCTCCTTCATCCACGCTGATGCCCAGGAGCGGTTCAACCAGATCAACACCCTGGCAGACCTCAAGAAACTGAAAGCCGCACAGGGGGTGGGCTGGGCCGACAACAAGATCCTGGAACTGGCAGGCATTCCCACCTATGCCGGGCGCTACAGCAACCTGTTTCGCCTGATGAATGACGGCGACAAGCTGGACTTCTTCCCCCGTGGTCTGGTGGAAATCTTCGCCGAACGCAGCGAGCTGGCGGCACAATATCCCAACCTGGTGATCGATCAGCACCTGCTGATCCGCTACCCCTTCGCCGAGTTCTTCTTCGTCAGCCCGGAGTCGCCGAAGCTGGCCAAGGCGATCCAGACCGGCCTCGAGCGTGCCTATGCCGACGGCAGCTTCATGGCGTTCTTTCGGGAGAACCCCAAGATCCGCGAGGCCCTGGCCAGCGCCAATCTGGAGCAGAGAGTCACCATCGCCCTGCCCAATCCCGACATGACACCCCTGCTCAAAAGCATTCCGGCCCAATATTGGGAGTATCCACCGTCGCAGGAGTAAACGGACACGATATCCGGCGTTGAGAATATCCACCGCTGCGAGCATGAACGGACACGGTATCCCGGCATTGGGAATATCCGCCGCCGGGAGCGTGATCAGCCGCGGGTCATCCCATCCGGTGGGCGCAGCCCGCCGCAGACGCACAGGAACGCGAGGTCGCCCGGCCTCAATACGCGCACCAGGGAGGTGCCATGAAACGACTGGATGACTGGTTTCGCGACTACGGCCAGAGCCATCAACACCCCGTCAATGTGGCCATCCACAAGGTGGCGGTGCCAGGCATCTACCTCTGCATCCTGGCACTGCTCTGGTGCCTGCCCGCCGGTCCCCTGCCAGCGTCCCTCAACTGGGCGGGGCTGGCGGCCATCCCGGTGCTGGTCTTCTACCTGCGGCTGTCGTTGACGATCTTTACGGGGATGACGGCCCTGACCGCCCTGGGACTGGCCTTCTGCCACGTCTGGCAGGGGCCGCTGCTGTGGCCTGCCCTCATCGGGTTCGTGCTGTTCTGGATAGCCCAGTTCGTCGGTCACCATATCGAGGGGAAACGCCCCTCCTTTCTCACCGACCTGCAATTTCTGCTGGTAGGCCCCGCCTGGGTGCTGGCCAGCCTCTATCGTCGTTTGGGCATCCCTTTCTGAGGGAGGCCAACAGGAGAGACCATGAGACATCTTCAGACCCTTGCTCGCCCCCTGCCCCTGCTGCTGGGGGCACTGATGGCCGGCCCGGTGCTGGCCGACAAGGCAGATCCCGTCGGCGAGGTGAGCACCGCTTTCAAGCTGCTCGGCCCCAACCACAAGATCCTGGTGGAGGCGTTCGACGACCCGAAAATCGCCGGTGTCGCCTGCTATCTGGCCCGCCCCAAGACCGGCGGCGTCAAGGGTGGCCTTGGGCTGGCGGAAGATCCCTCCCACGCCTCCCTCTCCTGCCACCAGATCGGCCCCATCACCCTGCCCGCCAAGCTGAAGGCGGGGGAAGAGGTGTTCGATGTCAGCACCTCGCTGGTGTTCAAGGAGCAGAAGGTGGTGCGTTTTTACGACGAGAAGCGCAATGCCCTTGTCTATCTGACTTACAGCACCAAGTTGGTGGATGGTTCGTACAAGAGTGCAGTGAGTGCCGTCCCCATCATGCCCTGGGGTTGAAACAGCACCACTTATCCCGTGATGACGGCCACTATTTGTTGTAATTTAACCACATCATTATCTACGGAGAGCGCACCATGAGAGTCGCCGTTTTCAGTACCAAGAGCTACGACAAGGAACATTTCCACCAGGCCAACACCCAGTACGGTTTCGATCTGGAGTTCTTCGACGTGCGGCTGGAGGCCAAGACGGCCCGTCTGGCCCACGGCTTCCCCGTGGTCTGCCTGTTCGTCAACGATGATGCCGACCGCGAAGTGCTGACCGAGCTGGCGCAGTACGGCACCAGGGTCATCGCCCTGCGCTGTGCCGGTTACAACAACGTGGATCTGGCCGCTGCCAAGGAGCTGGGACTCAAGGTGGTGCGGGTGCCTGCCTACTCCCCCGAGGCCGTTGCCGAACATGCGGTGGGCCTGATGATGACCCTCAACCGCCGCATCCATAAGGCGTATCAGCGCACCCGGGACGCCAACTTCTCCCTGGAGGGGCTGGTGGGCTTCAACATGCATGGCCGCACCGCCGGCATCATAGGCACCGGCAAGATCGGCATTGCCACCTTGCGCATCCTCAAGGGGTTCGGCATGCGCCTGCTGGTGAGCGATCCCTATCCGAACCAGGCGGCCATCGATCTGGGCGCCGAGTACGTGGATCTCGACACCCTATTCCGTCAGTCCGATGTCATCAGCCTGCACTGCCCCCTGTTCAAGGAGAATTATCACCTGCTGAACAAGGAGGCCTTCGCCAAGATGAAGGACGGGGTGATGATCATCAACACCAGCCGGGGCGGCCTGCTCGACTCCAACGCCGCCATCGAGGCCCTCAAGACTGCCCGCATCGGCGCCCTGGGGCTGGACGTCTATGAGGAGGAGGAAGACCTCTTCTTCGAGGACAAGTCCAACGAGGTGATCACCGACGACGTCTTCCGCCGCCTGTCTGCCTGTCACAACGTGCTGTTCACCGGTCACCAGGCCTTCCTGACCCGGGAGGCGCTGCACGCCATCGCCGACACCACCCTCAGCAACATCCAGGCCATCGAGAGCCAGGGCCGCTCTGACAACGAAGTGGAGTGATCCCTGAGGCGTTGTCGCCACGCCATTGATCCCGCCGCCGGGTTGTGAGACCCGGCGGCATCGGGTAGGCTACCAGCCCTTTTTTGTACAGGAGTCTGGCCAGCATGTTCATCGGATTTGATTACGGTACCTCCAACTGTGCCGTCGCCGTGATGGAACAGGGCAGCCCCAGGCTGCTGACCCTCTCCGGTTCCCATTACCTTCCCTCCACCCTGCACGCCCCCCACCGGGACGCCATCGCCGGCCTCCTGGCCGAAGGGCTGGCCCCCGTCCAGCAGAGCGAATACCTCAAGCTGCGCGGTCCCGTGGTGACCCGTGCCCAGGCGGTGCGCCGCCAGATGCGCGAAGAGGGACTCATCGACGAGCTGAGCTTCGGCGGTGCGGCGCTGGCGCGCTATCTCGAAGAGCCGGACGAGGGCTACTACATCAAGTCCCCCAAATCCTTTCTCGGTGCCTATGGCCTCAAGGCTCCCCAGATCGCCCTGTTCGAGGACATCGTCTGCGCCATGATGCTGCACGTGCGCCGGGAGGCGGAGCAGCAGACGGGCAGCACCATCCGCCAGGCGGTGATCGGCCGACCGGTCAACTTCCAGGGACTGGCGGGGGAAGAGAGCAACCGCCAGGCCATCGCCATCCTGAGGGAGGCGGCACGCCTCGCCGGGTTCGAGCGGGTGGAGTTCCTCTATGAGCCGGTGGCCGCCGGCTTCGAGTTCGAAGCGCGCCTCACCGAGGATGCAGTGGTGCTGGTGGTGGACATCGGGGGCGGGACCACCGACTGCTCCGTGCTGCGCATGGGCCCGAGCCACCGTGACCAGCTGGATCGCAGCGGCGATCTGCTCGGTCACAGCGGCCAGCGCATCGGGGGCAACGACTTCGACATCCGCCTGACCGTGGAGGGCATGATGCCGCTGCTCGGCATGCACGAGACCCTCAAGACCGGCAAGCCGCTGCCCCATCCCCTGTTCTGGGACGCCGCCGCCATCAATGACGTCAGTGCCCAGAGCCGTTTCTACAGCCTGGATACCGCCCGCCAGTTGCAGGATCTCCAGCTCGACAGCCAGCCCGGCAGCAAGCTCCCTCGCCTCGCCAGCCTGCGGGCCCACAAGCTGAGCCATCAACTGGTGTGGCGCGCCGAGCAGGGCAAGATCGCCCTCTCCGACCACGAGCACAATCACCAGACCCTGAACGAGCTGGAAAAAGGGCTGGAGGCGGCACTCACCCGCCCCCAGCTGGCCAGTGCTTCCGCCCCCTTGCTGGAGAAGATTGGCGAGCTGATGGACGAGGCTATCCTGGCGGCAGGCGTGCAGCCTGACCGGGTCTTCGTCACCGGCGGCAGTGCCCGCTCCCCCCTCATCAAGGCCTTCATCCAGCAGAAACTGCCCAAGGTACCGCTGGAGGGGGGTGATGACTTCGGTTCGGTGGCCTCGGGCCTCGCCCGCTATGCCGAGCGCCTGTTTGCGGACTGAGACGGCCAGGGGAGCCATGGGCAACCGGTAGACAGGTTCGCTCGGGGCGGGTGTTGCCATTTGCCGACACCCCCTCTTCCCCCGGGGCGACAGAAGCGGTCGGGCTCCTCCCCCCTCGCCCTGCCGCCCGGGCCCGGGGACGGGTATGCTTGTCATACCCACCACCGGAGCCCCTTCAATGCCCAGATACCTGCTACTGCTGCTCGCCCTGCTTCTGCTCAGCGCCTGCAGCAGTGCTCCCCGCTTTGCCTCGCAAGACCTGCAACACCATCACTGGGTGCTCGATCGGCTGGATGGCCAGGCCATCGCCAGCCGCCGCAGCAATCCCCCCGACATCGAGATCGGTGAACACTTCACCGTCAACGGCATCGCCGGTTGCAACCGCTACTTCGGCCAGGGTCACCTCAAGGGGAACAAGCTCTGGGTCACCAGCCTCGGCAGCACCGCCATGGCCTGCCCCCCCGAACTCGATCTGATAGAGCAGGCCGTGCTCGCCACCCTGACGGAGGGGGCCACACTGAGCGGTTCCACCCAGACCCTGATCCTCCAGGGAAAACGGCACCGTTTGGAATACAGGCTGCAAGACTGGGTGTACTAGGGCTCACAAAACCGCTCGCCAGCAGGAACAACTGGCCAGGCTGTGGCACAATATGAGGCATTGTTAGCAATGGAGGCTGCCTCAGCCATGTCGATGGATCGCCTGTTTGGCAAGATCAAGCAACTGCCCACAATTCCGAAACTGCTGCACGAGCTGATGCAGAGTTTCAACGACGAGAATGCCCGCATCGACGAGATCGCGGCCAAGATCGCCATGGACCAGGTGATCAGCGTCAAGGTACTGCGGATGGCCAACTCCGCCGCCCTGCGCCGTGGCAATGAAATCACCTCCATCGAACAGGCGGTGATCCGCCTCGGTTTCAACCGCCTGCGCTCCGTGGTGGTCGCCTCCGGCATCATCAGCAGCTTCAAGGCCCCCCCCGGCTTTGACAAGCTCCACTTCTGGACCCAGACCTTCCAGGTCGCCACCATTGCCCGCACCCTGGCACAGCAGACCACCTCGGTGGATCCCGAGACCGCCTTCACCTGCGCCCTCATTCACAACATCGGCGAGCTGCTGATCCAGAGCACCCTGCCGGAAGAGGCGGGGCTCATCAATCTGGCCATCGAGAAAGGCAGCAGCCGGGTCGATGCCCAGCGGGAGATGCTGGGTTACGACTATGCCCAGCTCGGCGCAGAGCTGGCGCGGCGCTGGAACCTGTCTCCCGCCTTCGTGGATGCCATCGCCCAGCAGCTCGACCCCCTCTCCCACGATCCGGTCAGCAAGGAGGCCGTGCTCATCCGGCTCGCCGTCTTCGTCTCCTTCGCCTGGCAGGCCGGCGTACCGGCCCAGGCCATCATCGCCCGTTTCCCCAGAACCCTGGCTGACCAGCTGGGGCTGGATCCCGCCAGCCTGGCGGATCAGCTGGAGCAGCTGCACGAACAGGGCAACGCCCTGGCCGATTTGCTGACCCAGTAGATGTACAACGGCCGATCAGCAGGAGCCGGATCCCCGTCTCATTCTGGCGGAACAGCTCGAACAGCTGCACGAGCAGGGCAACGCCCTTGCCGATTTGCTGACCCAATAGCGTCACGGCAGACCGCCCAGCCAAGCCGGAAGCACCGTCTCATTCTGGCCGGTCGTCACATACACACGCCCATGGACGGGATAAGATGGCCTGCGCCCATCCCCCATTCCTGAGCCTCTCTGACACAGTAGATACCATGACCCATCCCTTCCTGTTTCACCCCCAGGCGGCACCCTGGTTCAAAGAGAGTGCCGACACCCTGCAGCTCACCCTGTTCAGCGAGCTGGACGCCCCCATCCGCGAGGTGTGGCTGCGCCACGAGCCGGACAACGAGGAGTATCTGGTCGCCATGACGCCGGTCGCCACCCGGGACAGGCTTCAGGTCTGGCAGGTCGAACTGCCGCTGGCCAGGGGGCAGGAGATCCACCTCTACTGCTTCAAGTGCCTCACCGACGAGGAGCAGTGGTGGCTGCACGGGGCAGGCGTCAGCGCCGCCATGCCGCCGCGGGAGCAGCATTTCCGCTTCAACAGCCATCACCAGCCCCCGGCCTGGGTGCAGGATCAGGTGTTCTACCAGATCTTCCCCGACCGCTTCTGCAACGGCGACCCGTCGCTGAGCGTCAAGCATCACGAGTACGAGTACAGGGGCAAGGCGGTCATCAGCAAGGCCTGGGGCGAGCCGGTCAGCCGCCACGAAGAGGGGCACGGCGCCTGTGAATTCTACGGCGGGGATCTGGCGGGCATCGACGCCAAGCTGCACTACCTGCAATCCCTGGGGGTGACGGCGCTCTACCTCAACCCCATCTTCGATTCGCCGAGCAACCACAAGTACGACACTCAGGACTACTTCAAGGTGGATGCGCACCTCGGTACCAATGCCCAGTTTGCCGAGCTGACCCGCAACCTGCACCAGCGCGGCATGAGGATCATCCTGGATGCGGTGGTCAACCACACCTCCACCGAGCACCCCTGGTTCTGCCCGCCGCTGGGCGCCCAGAGCAACCCGGATTCCCCCTGGCGCAGCTTCTACACCTTCGATCAGGAAGGGGATTATGTTAGCTGGAAAGGGATCCGCAGCCTGCCCAAGCTGGATTTCTCAAGTGAACAGGTGCAGGACGCCGTTTATCGGGCAGACAACGCCATTCTGCGCTACTGGATGCGCGCCCCCTACCAGATCGATGGCTGGCGCTTCGACGTCATCCACATGCTGGGGGAGCGGGGCACTGCCGAGGGCAATCGCGGCCATGTGCGCGCCATTCGCGGCGCGGTGAAGCAGGAGAATCCGGACGCCTACGTCCTCGGCGAGCACTTCTTCGAAGCGAGCCAGTGGCTGCAGGGGGATCAGGAGGACGGCGCCATGAACTACTACGGCTTCGCCCACCCCATCCGCGCCTTCCTGGCGGGGCAGGACATCGCCTATCACCCCATCAAGATCAGCGCCACCGAGCTGGATCACTGGCTCAAGCTGGCGCGGGCCCATATTCCGTTCAAGAACCAGCTTGCCCAGTTCAACCTGCTGGACAGCCACGACACCGCCCGCTTCCTGCACCTGCTGGGAGAAGACAAGCAGCGGATGCGACTCGCCGCCACCCTGCTCATCACCTACATCGGCGTGCCCTCCATCTACTACGGCGACGAGGTGGGGCTCTCCGGCGGCAACGACCCGGACTGCCGCCGCTGCTTCCCCTGGGATACCACCGACTGGGATCACGTGCTGCACGACCACTATCGCCGCCTGATCCAGCTGCGCCGCCAGCGCCCGGCCCTGCGTCGGGGAGACATCCAGACCCTCTACGCCGGCCCTCACAGCTATGTGTTCGCCCGTACCCTGCAAAGCGATCAGGTGGTGGTCGCCTGCAACCGCCACCCCACGGAGCCGCGCACCATCAGCCTGCCCCTGTGGCAGACCGCCAGCCCCGCCAGCCGCTTCACCGACGCCTTCAACGGCGACAAGTTCGAAGTGGTGCAGGGGGAGGTGCAGCTCACCATCCCGGCCAACTCCGCCAGGGTACTGCTGTCGAGCTGACCTGAGAGAGGATCAAGTAGATTGTATGGAGATGGTATTCACCTGACAGTTGCCCACAAAAGGGAGTGGTCATACGGCTTCAAACCGGATAACAAAACGGTACCCCTACCGTGTTATCCGGAGTCACCGTAT
>NZ_JAPCIZ010000010.1:0-93734 GCF_027707725.1 Aeromonas sp. QDB25
TCATGGTGTTCCGCTTTGTTTCTTTGGCGAGAAGAAGCGTACCAGAACCGGCAGTTGGCCTCTTCTCTCCTATGCACCATGGGTGTTGCAGTTATTATCTGAATTCGCGTTTGATTTAATATTGAATCTATTGCGGCTTGCAATTCCCATGTTCGATCATATATAGGAATGATAACTGAAACTAAATTTTCTATACCATTATTACTTTCAGTCGTAGATACCATGTTGAAGCTTTGTTTATTAAAATGCTTGCCACTAATTGACAACATAGATATCAACTGCTTTCTTTTAGAGAGAGCCAGCGACAACGAATATTTTAAACCTCTATCTCTAGTTAAAAGAATAAACCGTTTCAATGCAAATTTAAGAATAGAAAAATTGTATTTCATATTGATGTTCTTAAGTAGTTCAGTTTTAATTAATGATGATTGGTGAACTTTTTAATTTTTCGCTTTAATAAAGCCACAAAGCTGTTATTTCTCATTGATTTTACATCATCACTTAGCGCGCTCAAAAAATCTCTATTTTCTACTAAAAGTCCTCTATGCTCCGCCAAAACATCCCTATTTTCTGCTAAATGCATGCTATGCTCCGCCAAAATATCTGCATATTCTTTGCTTTGTGCAACTAAGATATTAATTTTGTCATTAGACATTAAGATATCATTATTTAGTTTTTCAATGAGGCGAGCCTGATGCATAACGGTATCACTAAGAGTTAGTATATTTTTACTAATAGCTTCACGATCAACTCCATCTACAATTTTTTGCAAAAATCTATTACTAAGTAATTGTTTGCTATAAGCAAGTGCATGTTTAACTTGTAGTGCATCGCAAAGTATTTTTTTAAAGCCAAAACCATTCAGATTAAAAGCTTTATCAATATTTGATGCTATATCTCGCTCGGCAGCCATACGTTCATACACTTGCTGGAAGGTATCGAGAGCCGAAGGAAAATCATCTTTTAATTCTTTAATAATAGTGCTAGCATCTTTTTTACTACAGGCTGGACGACCTGAAAAATTGTAGTAAGAATTTAATTCATAATTATCAGCATCAAGATATCCATCACCACCAAAGTGGTCATATATATATACAAGCACTTTCGCGGAAACAGCAAAAACAACTGTATAGCCTATAGTAATGATCACATCATATTTTGAAAGTATCGAATCATTCAGCATTTCAACCTTGGCTGCTGAGCCATAATAGTCGAAATGTAAATTATGGTCTAATGATGGTAACTCTAACAATTCCTGTGGAGGGTGATTAGAAACAATTGCCACTCTATTCAGAGTTTGCTTCAACTCAAATGTATCATTTTGAAAAGAACAAGAGTTATGAAATACATAAACATCATCTGCCGCAATACCGCACCGAATCAGCTCTTCTTTTGTTTCATCTGAGTTACATAGATAGCTATCAAATAGCTGACCTGAGCAAAGTGGGGCCTCTATAGGCTCATAAGGGCTTAGTGAAAAGTAGCATAACTTCCTACAGTTTACACCTTTTGGGAAAAAATACGGGAGCGTGTGGGTATGGAAACAAATAACAAGATCATATTCATGATCCATACCATCAACCAAGTCATTTATTCTTACACCAGCCAGCTGCTGATGATAAAAGTCACCTATATCGATGCATCCTATATGTACCTGATGATTTTCTCTAATAAATGCCTGTGTGAGTTCATAAACAACTCTCTCAGCCCCAGCGTAGTTTCGCAAAGATTGACATAAAATAGCGATTCTGTACATGACACCTCAACTTATGGGATGAATAACAACCGCATTGTCGAATAAATCTTTCCCCCATTTATATAATGGAGTAGAAAAGTCAGACTCTTTGTGTATTGCCTGACCTTTTCTACTCAACCACTTATCGGCATAGATCCCTGGGAAGTTATCAATATAATAGTCACACTTATCTTCCCATCGACTAACAGACAGAGCTTTACCAAAATGTTGACATTTAAATAAGGTTAAGTATCTTTTTGAAGATATAGTAGGCTCTCTTGCATCATCGAGAATAAAATCAGCTCCAGATAAACTGCTCCATATAAATATTATGTCTCGACGCTCAGGACCAAAATATTTACGTCTGTTAAGCAATACTTCGCCCTCCTTTATATCGAGGGCATCATCATGTGTCATGTACGCATCGAATAATGGAACTCTAATATAATCTATTTTATTATAATCGAGTAAATCAAGCTCAGTTCGAATATTTCCAACCAAACGTTCGTCCGCATCCATATAGATTATCCACTGAGGTCTAAACAACTTGATTGCAAGATCATTCAGCAATTTTCTGTGAGCGGTCTCTTGTCCAGTCCGATTATTTTTATCCCATCTGTTATTTCTTATAATAGATGTAACCTTAGGGTGTTGCTGAAGAATTTCATAGGTATTATCTATACTACAGTCATCCAATACAATAATGGCATCACAAAAAACACTCACGTGCTCTAAAAAGTCTTTCATAATTAAAGATTCGTTTCTAACCCGAGTAATAACAATAACTTTTGGATTACTTACTCGGCCAAGATAATATTCATAACTATACATGTTACTCTATTCTCCAATTATGATTTATACCGACAGCACCTTCATATCGTTCTAAACCACGTTCATTTTTTGGAGTTGTAACGTCAAAGTGAGCAATATAGTCTATCCTATCATAGTGAAATGTCGCCAAATCATCCGTAACTGATATTGATATACTATATCTTCCACTCAAAAGTGGGAAATCTTTCATTTCTATAGAAACGTTTTTTGGAACTCGTTCTATTTTTAGTGAATCTCTCACTGTGCTAAACACAGAAACGATATTATCAGAAGAGTTTCTAATAATAACTCCGATGCCAATACTAGATGATATGTCAATGAGTTTTTCAATATCAAATGACAAATTAAGGCGAGATCCAGTGGCAACAACCCCATTTTCTATTATAAAATTTTTAATTTTAAGTTTCGGTGAATTTGGTGTCATAACTACAGCATGCTTATAATCACATTGAACTGTTGGCATGGTTTCTTTTAAATATTTTGTACACACATCCTTTGCTGAGGCGTCCATTTTAATCTTGCCATGCTCTAACCAAATCGCACGTGTACAGAAGTTCCTTACCATTGGGATTGAGTGACTTACAAAGAAGATCGGGATACCTGAGTCTCGAAGTTCTTTCATCTTGTTTATAGACTTTTCTTGAAATGCCATATCACCGACACTTAAAGCTTCATCCACGATCAATAAGTCAGGGGAGGAGTGCACAGCAATAGAAAATGCAAGCCTGGCAAACATACCTGATGAATATGTTTTAACAGGCATGTCTATAAAATCCAAAATTTCCGAAAAATTTATTATTTCTTGCTCTTTTTCGGCTATTTCCTTGCTACTCATACCGATAAGGGAACCGTTTAATGATATGTTTTCCCTGCCAGTATATTCAGGATTAAAACCGGCCCCTAACTCGAGCAAAGCTGCTATTTTCTTTGGCTTGGATACATTACCAGTAGATGCTTTCAATGTTCCACAAATAATCTGAAGCAAGGTTGACTTACCAGCACCATTCTTGCCGATAATACCAACAGTCTCACCCTTTGAAATTGAGAATGAGATGTTATCTAAGGCATGAAAAAACTCACTGCTCTTAACTGCTGATTTAATACCGAGATTAAAAAATATGCGCCGCCACGGGCTTCTACTAATATTGAATTTTTTACTAACATTCTCAACTTTTAGCATATTAAAAACTCACGTAAGATCGGCAAAATCTTCTTCCAATGCTTTGAATAAAAAGACACCCATAGCACATGCAAGTAGACTAAAAAAAGTAACCATCATAATGGAATTAAAATCAACATATGATTCAAGTACAATTTTACGGGCCCCTGAAATAATTGGCGACAGGGGGTTGTATTTTATAACACTCTCGAAGATGGGGCTAACCTTCTTAGCATCAAAGAAAACAGGAGATATAAACATCAATACAGGATTGATAAAGTTGGCAACATTGCCTAGATCTTTTATATAAGAACCAAGAGCAGAAAGTATTGTTGAAATTGCAAACCCAATAAAAAACAATGGAATTGCATATAAATATATCGATAGCCAGATAATATTTATCGTGCCAGCATCATATGCTCTATATAGCAAAACCAATGTCATATTTATAACCAAGATAAATAATGCACTAATCGTTGAAGACAATGGTATTGATAGTCTATTGAAAACAACCTTCTTAATTAAACTAGCGTTATTATTAATCAAATCAGATGATTTCCCAATCATCTCCGTCATAAAAAAATAAGGGGTTAGACCACAAAACAATGCAACAGTATAGTTGAATTCTAACCCATCGATATCCCACCGCGCCTTAAAAACATATTGAAAAACAGCAGAATATAACGCTAACAATAAAAGAGGGCTCAACACAACCCATGCAGGCCCCAATACACTACCTTTATATTTTGTTAGCAATTCCCTGCGACTAAATTCAAGCGAAAGCCTTAATAACTGCATCATCAAAAACCTTATTCAAAGCATTCTGCAAATGAAAAACCAACAGCTACTTTATCTTTTTCTGACAACATAGGAATAATCTCCCCCCAATTGATATTGATCTCTTTGTCATTCCAGAGGATGCTCCTTTCATTTTTAGGAGAGTAATAGTTTGTCGTTTTATATAAAAACTCAGCTGTCTCACTTATAGTGAAAAAACCATGTGCAAACCCTTCCGGGATCCACAACTGTCGTTTGTTTTCACCTGACAAGTGAACGCCAACCCACTGTCCAAAGGTTGGAGAGCTTTTGCGGATATCTACCGCCACATCAAACACTTCACCTGCAACACAGCGCACCAGCTTGCCCTGGGCATGGGGAGACAATTGATAATGTAAGCCACGCAATACCCCTTTCGACGATTTGGAGTGATTATCCTGCACAAAACTCACAGGATATCCTACTGCCTCTTCAAACAACTTGTGGTTGAAACTCTCAAAGAAATATCCACGCTCATCACCAAATACTTTTGGTTCAAAAATAAGCACGTCAGGAATTGCTGTTTTGATTACGTTCATCTGTTTACCCACATTTGATCCAGTTTTTATGGGGGAACAACATTCCTCCCCCCCATATCACATCAGGCGTTAGCAACCATTCTTAACAAATATTGGCCATATGCATTTTTCGCCAGCGGCGCTGCAAGCTCACGTATCTGGTCAGCACTGATAAACTTTTGGCGATAGGCGATCTCTTCAGGACACGCCACCTTCAATCCCTGGCGCGTCTCGATAGTCTGAATAAAGTTGCTCGCTTCTATCATGCTTTCATGGGTACCGGTATCCAGCCAGGCATAGCCACGCCCCATCATCGCCACCGACAGATTGCCTTGCTCCAGGTAGATACGGTTCACATCGGTGATTTCCAGCTCACCACGCGGTGACGGCTTCAGGCACTTGGCAATCTCAACAACGCTGTTGTCGTAGAAATAGAGGCCGGTGACCGCATAGTTGCTCTTGGGCTCCAACGGCTTCTCTTCCAGCGAGATAGCGGTACCCTCTTTATCAAATTCCACCACCCCATAACGCTCGGGGTCATGCACATGGTAGGCAAAGACGGTAGCACCACTCTCTTTGGCCGCTGCCGCCGCCAACTGTTTCTGCAGGTCGTGGCCATAGAAGATGTTGTCCCCCAGCACCAGCGCACAGGGGTCTGACCCGATAAACTCTTCACCCAGAATAAAGGCTTGTGCCAACCCGTCCGGACTTGGCTGCACCTTGTACTGCAAATTCAGGCCCCACTGACTGCCGTCACCCAGCAATTGCTCAAAACGGGGGGTATCTTGCGGCGTGCTGATGATCAGAATATCGCGAATGCCCGCCAGCATCAGGGTGCTGAGCGGGTAGTAGATCATCGGCTTGTCATAGATAGGCAACAGTTGCTTGCTCACCGCCATGGTCACCGGATAGAGACGGGTGCCTGAGCCACCGGCCAGAATGATGCCTTTACGTTTGGTCATGATGCTTGTTTCTTATTTTTAAATTGCAAAAGAAAAAGGTGGCTTGCAGCTACACCTTTTACGTTTTATCTCTTGCCAGCCAGGGATGCACTCAACACATCCCTGACCAGGGATTTACTTGCTGAGGATCTCGGTCAACATCCGCTCCACGCCGACGGTCCAGTCCGGCAGTACCAGATCAAAGGTGCGCTGGAATTTGTCGGTATCAAGGCGGGAGTTATGGGGGCGTTTGGCAGGGGTCGGGAAGGCGCAGGTCGGCACTGCATTGAGTTGCGTGACCGCCAGATCAACGCCAGCCTCTCTGGCTTTGGCAAACACCAATTGGGCGTAGTCAAACCAGGTGGTGGTACCGGAGGCAATCAGATGGTACAGCCCGGCAACCTCGGGTCTGCTCTGCGCCACGCGGATCGCATGGGCGGTGCAATCGGCCAGTAACTCGGCACCGGTCGGGGCGCCGAACTGGTCATTGATGACCGACATCTCGCTACGCTCTTTGCCAAAGCGCAGCATTGTCTTGGCAAAGTTGGCTCCACGGGCGGCGTAGACCCAGCTGGTGCGGAAGATCAGGTGACGAGCGCAGAGAGCCGCCCCCTGTTCCCCTGCCAACTTGGTTTCACCGTAGACGTTGAGCGGTGCAGTTGCATCGGTTTCCACCCAGGGACGCTCACCGCTGCCATCGAACACATAGTCGGTGGAGTAATGCACCAGCCAGGCACCCAATGCTTCCGCTTCTTTGGCGATCGCCGCCACACTGGTCGCGTTGAGCAGCTCGGCAAATTCCCGCTCACTCTCCGCCTTGTCGACTGCGGTGTGGGCTGCGGCGTTGACAATCACGTCCGGCTTGACAAGACGTACCGTGTCGGCCACCCCTGCCGGGTTGCTGAAATCGCCACAATAATCGGTGGAGTCAAAATCAACGGCAGTGATGTGGCCCAGCGGTGCGAGTGCACGCTGCAGCTCCCAACCGACCTGACCGTTTTTGCCAAACAGCAGAATATGCATCAGGCACGCTCCCCGTAATTCTGCTCAATCCAGGATTGGTAGGCACCGCTCTTGACGTTGTTGACCCACTGCTGGTTATCCAGATACCACTGCACGGTTTTGCGAATGCCAGATTCGAACGTTTCTTGCGGCTGCCATGCGAGCTCACTGCTCATCTTGCTGGCATCGATGGCATAACGGCGATCATGGCCAGGGCGATCCGCCACATAGGTGATTTGCTCACGATAAGAGCCCGCCTTCGGCACCATCTCGTCCAGCAGATCGCAGATGGTGTGTACCACCTCCAGATTCTGCTTCTCGTTATGACCGCCGATGTTGTAGGTCTCCCCGACCAAGCCCGTGGTCACCACCTTGTAGAGCGCGCGTGCGTGGTCTTCCACATAGAGCCAATCGCGAATTTGGTCGCCCTTGCCATAGACCGGCAGCGGCTTACCATCCAACGCATTGAGGATCACCAGCGGGATAAGTTTCTCGGGGAAGTGGTACGGGCCGTAGTTGTTGGAGCAGTTGGTGACGATGGTGGGCATGCCGTAGGTACGGCGCCAGGCGCGCACCAGATGGTCACTGGAAGCCTTGGAGGCAGAATAGGGGCTGCTGGGGGCGTAGGGCGTCGTTTCAGTGAAGAGTGGCAAGGGTTCACCAGCAGACGCTTCATCCGGATGTGGCAGATCGCCATACACCTCGTCGGTGGAAATATGGTGGAAGCGGAAGGCCGTCTTGCGCGCCTCGTCCAGACCGTTCCAATAGGCGCGGGCCGCTTCCAGCATCATATAGGTGCCGACGATATTGGTCTCGATGAAGTCGGCGGGGCCTGTGATAGAGCGATCAACGTGACTCTCGGCGGCCAAGTGCATCACGGCATCCGGTTGATGGGTAGCAAACACCCGATCCAGTTCGACGCGGCTGCAGATGTCGACCTGCTCGAACGCGTAACGATCGCTGCCCGAGACCTCAGCCAGGGATTCCAGGTTGCCTGCATAGGTCAGCTTGTCGAGGTTGACAACTGAGTCTTGGGTATGCTGGATGATATGGCGAACAACGGCTGAACCGATAAAGCCGGCACCACCAGTCACAAGGATCTTCATTGAAAGGTTCCCGATTTCAAGATAACGAAATGACAAGACATTGTTTGACGCTTGCGTAGAAGATTTTCACGGTAGGTTTGCGAAGCGCCTACACTGATGACTAAATCGTCTAGCACACAGATATATCACTGAAACTAAGCTTGGTTAATTTTTCTGCATAATTTCTAGCGATACGATTTGTAAATAATTCTTATTTGATAAACTTGGTGGGGAGGGTAATTATGAAAAAGATGACATAGTCAACAAAGTGAAACGCTACCGCCCTTGAGTTACAGCTCCCAATATGCTGATTTTAACCTTCTTGTCCGTGCTGTTGGCCATCAGATCCTCCAGCTTCTTGTTTTGATTGATGTTTAACAATTCTTAAGCATTCCATTACCTTACTAGGCTGTCCGGAACCTACATTGCTCACATCTTGGGCTTTTTGCGCCCTAAACCCGATCGCGGGTCAGATTCTATCTTGTTTAACCCAAGGGTGAATAGTCAAAAGGTGCAAAAGGCCCTCAATAGGGTAAGGATTCAACAGCATTCCCATTAACCTACTGACTTCAATGTCACCAGTATTTTTACTGATAATCCTCTAGTGACACCTTTCGATGAAGAATAGAAAAAATATGTCTGTCAGTGTGCTCTTATCACCTCATTCGTGGGCATCAGATTGTTAGGATAGCGCCAAGAGATCAAGAGTGTGCTCTTCTGTTGACCCATTCACGTACCTTACTGCCCCTCCACTGCGATCATAACGGTCGCATACTGCTGTCACCGTATGTAAATCGCTTCGTGTCACAGTGTTTTGACATCTTATTAAACACTCTATTGAGGAGTTCAGTCTGGGATGATTCAGTCCCGATACAGCGGGGTCAGGTAGGATCCGGATTGACTCTCCCTCTTGTTGACCCTCTAATTGACAGCCTGGACCCTCATCATCATGCATCTTATGAAAATCCTACTGGTTGAAGACGACAAGCTACTCAATCACCACCTCTCCACCCTGTTGACCGAGGCCCAGAACCAGGTTTACAGCACGGACAAAGCCCAGGTGGCGCTGCACTATGCGGCCGACTACCCCATCGATGTCGCCATCATCGATCTGGGCCTGCCTGACATGGATGGCCTTCAGCTCATCACCCGCCTGCGCGAGCAGCAGATCCCCTTTCCCATCATTGTGCTGACGGCCAGAGGCAACTGGCAGGACAAGGTGGAAGGACTGGAAGCCGGGGCGGACGACTACCTGGTCAAACCCTTCCAGAAGGACGAGCTGCTGGCCCGCCTCAATGCGCTGGTACGCCGCAGCGCCGGCTTCATCTCCCCCAGAGTGAAGGCGGGTGACTACGAGCTGGATCTCTCCCGCAAGGAGCTGACCATCGCCGGCGAGGTCACCGTGCTGACCAGTTTCGAATACCTGATCCTGGAATACCTGATGCGAAATGCCCGTCAGGTGGTCTCCAAACAGCAGTTGCTGGATCAGCTCTATGGGGACGGTGAAGGGGATCCCAACACCATCGAGGTGATGGTGAGCCGGCTTCGCAAAAAACTGGATCCGGAAGGGAGCATCCAGCCCATCTCCACCATCCGCCGCCAGGGCTACATCTTCAACCTCGCCTGTAGCTGATGCGCCTTGCCATGTTGCATCCCCTAGCCCTGATCCGCCGCTCCCTGCACCTCAAGCTGATGCTGAGTGCCATGCTGGTCATCGCGCTCATCATGGCCTTCTCCGTCTACATCCTTTACCTCGGCCATGCCGAGGAGCAGGCCCAGAAAGCCAGTGTCCGCATGCAGGAGAACCTCTCCAAGCTGTTCTCGTCCAAGCAGCCGGAGCCCCACGCAATGACGGATCTTGGCAAGCTCACCCCGGATGCCATCGACCCCAATCTCGACACCCTGATCTGCCGCGCCGACGGGGCGCTGAGCTGGTCCAGCCTGCACATGCCGGAGGTGGTCTCCATCAAGGAGACCATCTGCCGGGATCTGATGAGATACCTGGGGGGATTGGATCAGGACTATTTCTTCAAGCTGCATACCATCAAGAACGGCGAGAGCTACTTCATCTACAGCCTGCGTTTCCTGCGCAATCATGGCGCCGGCCCCACCACCTACTACGTGGTGATGGTCGATTCCGCCCGGCGCTATCAGGCCCAGACCCGCGATTACCTCTACCGCTGCATTCGCCAGGCGCTGCTCGCCTACTGTCTGCTGGGCGCCCTGTTGCTGCTCACCAGTTTTTGGAGCCTCTCCTCCCTGCGTACCATGGCACGCCAGATTGACGAGATCCGCGCCGGTACGCGAGAGGCACTGTCAAACGACTACGAGCGCGAGCTGACCCCCCTGACAAGCTCGGTCAACCAATTGCTGGAGAACGAACGCCAGCAGACCCAGCGCTACCAGCACGCCCTCAACGATCTCGCCCACAGCCTGAAAACCCGGCTGGCGCTCATCCAGATCACCGCCCAGGAGCTCAAGCTCGGCCACGACATCCATGACAACATCAATGAACAGATCACCACCATGGATCAGATCATTCAGTACCAGTTGCGCCGCGCCGTCACCGGGCGAAAACGCCTCGCGAGCAAGGGCACCGAACCGGTTCCCCTCATCGAGAAGCTGCTGGCCAGCCTCGCCAAGGTCTATCGCCACAAGAAGCTGCAGACCGGCTTCCAGTTTGACGACGATGTCTTCTTTCACGGCGAGCAGGGCGATCTGATGGAGCTGATGGGCAACCTGCTGGACAACGCCTGCAAATTCGCCATCAGCGAGATCCGGGTTCATGTCCGCCACCGGGAGAGGGGTCTGCTCATCGTGGTGGAAGACGACGGCCCCGGCATCGATCCCGGCAAATCGCAGCAGATCTTCCAGCGCGGCGTGCGGGCTGACAGCTCCCCCGGCCAGGGGATTGGCCTCGCCGTGGTGACCGAAATCGTGCACAGCTACGGCGGCGAGATCCGGGTGGATGACTCCCCGCTCGGCGGCGCGAGATTCCACATCACCCTCCCCTGACAGCGCAGAGGCCAGTACCTGGCTTCTGCCGCATTCAGGCGTTGCCATCCCGGTGCTTTCCCTGTCTCACGCCTCACTCCTTATGCTTCGACAAAGCAAAGCACATGGCAGCGAGGCTGACGAGCTTGCACTCCCATCAGAAGCTGGTCTGCCGCTCCCCTCAGCCCCATGCTCGCGCAGAAACGGTAGGCATAAAAAAACCGGCCGCGAGGGCCGGTAAAACAGTTCAGGCTTGTCAGGTGACAATGCGCACCCAGCGGATGAAGACCGGTTTCACATCCCTATGAAGCCCCGTCCTCTTGAGTACGTGGGCCTACTCTACGCTAGGGCCACTGAATCAGGGCTGAACCGCAATAAAATTGTTTCTCTAGCCTGTCAGAGACGGATCCCGAGCGACTGGCGCAGATAGGCTCCCGCCCCGAGCAGCCCCGGCCCTTCATGGGTGATGAGGAAGACCGGAATGTCTTTGAGATAAGGCTTGAAGCGCCCCTTGTCCTCGAAGGCGACCCGAAAGCCCGATCCGATGAAGAACTCCTGAAAGCGCGGCACTATGCCACCGGCGATATAGACACCGCCGAAGGTGCCCATGTTGAGGGCCAGGTTGCCGGCAAAGCGGCCCATGAGCACGCAGAACAGGCTCAAGGTACGGCGGCAATCGAGGCAATCCCCCGCCAGCGCGCGCTCGGTGATGTCCTTGGGGGCAAAGGATTCAGGCTCGCGGCCATCGGATTTGACCAGGCCGCGATAGAGATTGACGAGCCCGGGGCCCGAGAGGAAACGCTCCGCCGACACATGGCCCAGCTCGCCGCGCATCACCTGCAGCACCGCATCTTCCTCTTCCGTGTTGGCGGCGAAGTCCACGTGACCGCCCTCACCCGGCAGGCTCAGCCACTGCTCACCGGCCTGCACCAGGTGGGCGACGCCAAGGCCGGTCCCTGCGCCATAAATGGCGATGGGCTTGCCGGCTACCGGAGCCGCGCCCCCGAGCTGGATGCGATCGCTCTCGCCGAGCACGGGTACCGCCATGGAGACGGCAGTGAAATCGTTGATCACCTGCAGGCGCGCAAGGCCGAGGTTGGCCTGCATCTCGCGGATGGAGAACTCCCAGCTGTGGTTGGTCATGGCGACCCAGTCACCATTGATGGGACAGGCGATGGCGATGCACGCCTCGCCCACGGTGGCATCGTGCTCTTCGAGATAGAGGCGCACCACGGCCTCCAGGCTGGGATGGGCCAGCCCCGAATAGGTTTTTGCCTGGGAAATGGCGCCCGTCGCCAGTTCGCACAGGGCCAGCCGGGCATTGGTACCGCCAACGTCGCCCACCAGCGCATGGGTATGCTGCATAACAAACTCCTTCGTTACCGACTCGGGGCGGCCCTTACCGTCCCGACATTATTATTTGGCTGCAATACTACTCGAGCCCGCAGCCGGGCTGCGCGATTTATGCAGACAAGTGTGCGCCCGCTCACAGTGTTGTTGCTTTGCAACATTTGTAAGCGTTTTCAAGACGAAAATGGAAGTTTGCAACTAAAAACACGAAATAATTAGACATGAGTCATACTTTGCAGGGCCGAGATTAGTTCCGATAAGCGCTTGTCTTGTATAGTCATCGCGGAGACTGGAAACCTGCTTGAGCTGTGAATTTAGTGCACAGACACTGAAGTTAAATTACAAAAATGCTTGGTGGTAATGATGAATACCCTCGATAAAATTACGAACAATCTGGAAAGTTTCAGTAAATCAGAGCGTAAGGTGGCTGAAGTGATCCTGGCCTCACCCCAGACCGCCATTCACTCCAGCATTGCTACCCTGGCCAAGCTGGCCGATGTGAGCGAACCGACCGTCAACCGTTTCTGCCGTCGCCTCGATACCAAGGGTTTTCCCGATTTCAAGCTGCACCTGGCCCAGAGTCTGGCCAACGGCACCCCTTATGTGAACCGCCACGTGGAAGCGGAAGACGGCCCGGATACCTATACCGCCAAGATCTTCGAATCCACCATGGCCTGCCTCGATGCCGCCAAGAACAGCTTGGACATCTCGGCCATCAACCGCTGCGTCGATATTCTGACCCAGTCCAAGAAGATCAGCTTCTTTGGTCTGGGCGCCTCCTCCGCCGTCGCCCGGGATGCCCAGAACAAGTTCTTCCGCTTCAACATCCCCGTGGTGAGCTTCGATGACATCGTCATGATGCGCATGAGCTGCATCAACAGCAGCGAAGGGGATGTGGTGGTCCTCATCTCCCACACCGGCCGCACCAAGGCCCTGGTGGAAATTGCCGCGCTGGCCCGGGAAAACGATGCCACCGTCATCGGCATGACCGCCAAGGACTCTCCCCTGGCCCGCGAATGCAACCTGGTGCTCTCCATGGACGTGCCGGAAGACACCGACGTCTACATGCCCATGGCCTCGCGCATCGCCCAGCTCGCCCTGGTGGACGTGCTGGCCACCGGTTTCACCCTGCGCCGTGGCATGAAATTTCGCGAAAACCTGAAGAAAGTCAAAGAAGGTTTGCGCGAATCCCGCTTTGATACCCCGCACTCCTCCTGATCATTCGGGGGTCCGCACCCGACTGTCTATGCCAACGGGCTTGGTGTAGTATCGAAATTCAATCAAACAAGGCCACCCAGATGGCCTGCCAGTTGGCGCCATGCCACATGCTTGACGGGGCAGTATTTCAAGTCATATCAACTTCACATTGGAGTCTTTCATGCCAAGACGTACAAAGATTGTTACCACACTCGGTCCGGCGACCGATCGCGACGGCATTCTCGAGGGGATCATTCGCGCCGGTGCCGACATGGTGCGGATGAACTTCTCCCACGGCACTCCTGAAGATCATATCCAGCGCGCCAACCAGGTGCGTGACATCGCCGCCAAGCTGGGCCGCCACGTGGCCATCATGGGCGATCTGCAAGGCCCCAAGATCCGCGTCTCCACCTTCAAGGATGGCAAGATCTACCTCGCCATCGGTGACAAGTTCATTCTCGATGCCGCCCTCGGCAAGGGCGAAGGCTGCCAGGAGCAGGTCGGCATCGACTACAAGAGCCTGCCGCAGGACGTGGTATCCGGTGACATCCTGCTGCTGGACGATGGCCGCGTGCAATTGAAGGTCGAGCAGGTCGAAGGCACCCGCATCCACACCACGGTGACCGTGGCCGGCCCTCTCTCCAACAACAAGGGCATCAACAAGAAAGGTGGCGGCCTCTCCGCACCGGCCCTGACCGAGAAAGACAAGGAAGACATCAAGACCGCCGCCCGCATGAACGTGGACTACCTGGCGGTCTCCTTCCCCCGCAGCGGCGATGATCTGCGCTACGCCCGCGAACTGGCCCGCGAAGCCGGCTCCAACGCCAAGATCGTGGCCAAGGTCGAGCGCGCCGAGACCGTCGCCAGCGACGAGGCGATGGAAGACATCATCCTTGGCTCCGATGCCGTCATGGTGGCCCGTGGTGACCTGGGTGTCGAAATCGGCGACCCCGAACTGGTGGGTGTGCAGAAGAAGCTCATTCGCCACTCCCGTCGCCTTAATCGCGTGGTCATCACCGCGACCCAGATGATGGAGTCCATGATCAACGCGCCGCTCCCGACCCGTGCCGAAGTCATGGACGTGGCCAACGCCGTGCTTGACGGTACCGATGCGGTGATGCTCTCCGCCGAGACCGCCGCCGGCCAGTTCCCCATCGAGACCGTGACCTCCATGGCCAGCGTCTGTGTGGGCGCCGAGAAGCACCCGAGCCTGAACGTCTCCAACCACCGCATGAGCTACACCTTCACCTCGGTGGAAGAGGCGGTGGCCATGTCCACCATGTATGCGGCCAACCACCTGGAAGGAGTCAAGGCGATCGTGGCGCTGACCGAGTCGGGCACCACCCCGCTGCTGATGTCCCGCATCAGCTCCGGCCTGCCCATCTTCGCCATGTCTCCTCACAACAAGACCCTGGCCTGGGCCAACCTCTACCGCGGCGTCACCCCCGTGCTGTTTGATGGCGACGAGACCAAGCCGGTCTACGAGGTGTGCCGCGACGCGCTGGACGTGCTCAAGGCCAAGGGACTGCTGCAAAGTGGCGACATGGTATTGCTCACCCACGGCGACAAGATGGAGACCGTCGGCAGCACCAACACCTGCAAGGTGATGATGGTCGAGTAATCGCCCCTCCTCCCTGCAACAAAAACGGCTCCCGCGGGAGCCGTTTTTTTATGGGATCTGCCCAGGTTCAACCGCGAAACAGCTCCACCTTGTCCCCATCCTGCAGGCTGCCGGCGCCGCGCACCACCACCTTGTCTCCCTGCTTGAGGGCGCCACTCACCGCCACCTCCCGGCTGTCCCCGAACAGCACGGTGACCGGCACCCGGTTCACCGTGAGCGCCTCGCCACGCTGCTCCACCTGATAGACCACGCTTCCCTCGGTGCCGAGCACCAGGGCATCCCGTGGCAGCAGCATGGTGTGCTGCTCTCCCATCGGCAGCGCCACCCGCACCGGCGAGCCAATGATGAACGTGCCCGCTTCCGGCTTGAGGCGCAGCTCGATGAGCCGGGACTTGGGATCGGCGCTCGCCGCCCGCTGGTAATAGATGGCGTGGCTGCTGAGCTGCTCCCCTTCCACCCGCAACCGGGTCTGGATGGCCAGTTGCCGGGCCCAGGCAATAGGCGCACGCAACCGGATGTCCGGCTGGTCCGGATTGACCAGCTCAAGCGCCTGTTCGCCCGCATCCACATGCTCCCCCGGCTGGATGAAGTGTTCATTCACCACTCCGTCAAACGGGGCAAAGATGCGGCTTCTGCGCAGCTGCTCCTCAATCTGGCGCACCTGCACCCGCGCCAGCTGCTCGGCCAGCTCAGCCTGCTCCACGTCATAGCGCGCCTTGTCATACTGGCTCTGGGAGGCACTCTTTTGCTGGTGCAAACGATCCAGGCGCTGGAACTCGGCGCGAGCGTAACGCAGATTGCTCCCCTCTCTGGCTTGTTCCGCCCTCGCCTGCTCCAGCGAGAGGCGCAGGGTCGCGCTGTCCAGGCGCAGCAACTCGTCCCCCGTCTTCACCCGGCTGCCAAACTCGGCTATCCACTCCACCCGACCGCTCACTTCGGCGCTGAGCGCCGCCTGCTGCCGGCTCGCCACCGTGCCGCTGACCCAGATGCTGGCCCCCGCCTCTCCCTGGGCCACCTCCGCCAGCATCACCATCTTGCTTTGTGCAAGCGCAGGCAGCCCGCCAGCCAGCAGCAGAGCCCCCACCACTATCCTTGTGAAACCTTGTGTCATCGATGAGCTCCTTGCTCAGGCACGCTGCCGAAGGGCGTGCGGTATGTCGGTCTGCTCCCCCAACCGCAGGAAGGCGGGCAACAGGATCAGGGTGAAGAGGGTGCTGCAGCTCATGCCGCCGACGATGACGGTGGCCAGCCCCCGGTAGATTTCGCTCCCCTCGCTCGGACTCAGCATCAGGGGCAGCATGCCGAAGATGCTGGTGAGGCTGGTCATGGCGATGGGACGCATCCGGCTTTGCAGGGCATCGGTGACTGCCGACTGTCGGCTCATCCCCTCCCGCTCGGCCATCCTGGTCTGGTGCACCAGCAAAATGGCGTTGTTGACCACCAACCCGAGCAGGATGACGAAGCCGATGATGGTGAGCAAGTCCATCGGCAGCGGCGCCACCAGACCGCTCAGGTGCAGCGCCAGCACGCCACCTACGGTGGCGAGCGGCAAGGTGAGCAGCACCAACACGGCATCCTTGAGGGAGGCGAAGACCCCCCACAACAGAATGAGCAGTATCATCACGGCGAACAGGAAGATGCTGCCGAGGTTGCCGAGCGCCTGCTGCAGGCTGTCGGCATTGCCAGCGACCCGCAGCTCCCCCCCGGCCGGCAGCAAGGGCCGGATGGCGGCAAAGCTCTTGTGCTGCAGGGTGTCGAGCACCTGCTCCATACTCATTCCCGCCGGGGGCGATATCTGCAGGCTGATGCTGCGCCGCCCATCGGATCGGAAGATGCTCTCAGGCCCGAGTTGCGGCTCCACCCGCAGCAGTTCCCCAAGGGGAACGATGCGCCCGGACGGGGTAGCAAGCGGCACCGCCTTGAGCTCGTCCGGGTTGGCGGAGGCCTGCCCCATCAGCAGGATGTCGAGCCGCTCATCCCCGTCGAAATATTCGCCGACCCGCAGACCATCGCCAAAGGTCTGGATGATGGCGGGCATGGGGGAACGATCCCAGCCCACCTCGGCCAGGCGCCTGTCCTGGGGCACCAGCCGAAGCTCGGGAGCGGTGAAATCGAGTCCGGGTTCTGGCCTGACCTGGGCGCCGGGCAAGTCCCGCTGCACTATGGTCATGCTCTCCCGGGCAGCCTGATAGAGTTCGGGCAGCCCACCTCCCTGGATCAGCAGGGAGATGCTGTTTTCACTGTCAAAACCGCCAAACAGGGACCCCTGACCGCCAAACACCCGGGTGTCGGGAATGCCCACCAGCAACTGCTTCATCAAGAGCTGCTCCAGCACCTTGATCTGGCTCTCCTCCTTTGGCCGCACCCCGATCTGGGCACCGCCCGGGTAGCGCAGGATGTAGTAGTTCTTGAGGACAGGCTCCTTCTCCCCTTTCATATAGGGGTCGAGGCGGGCAATCAGGGTATCGATCACCTCCTCCCGCTGGGCCTTGAGATTGACCCCGGGGGTGAAACTCATCCAGACGTCGATGGCGTCCCGCTTCACATCCGGCAGGTAGTTCATCTTGGGCAACATCAACCAGCTCACCAGCACAGGCCCCGTCATCATCAGGACGATGATGGCCCAGCGCCTGGGGGCGGTGGCAGTCCAGCGGATCACATGGCGGGTGGCGCGGCACCACAGGCGCTCAAAGGGATCAATCAGCCGCTCGTGCCCCATCCAGCGCGCCGCCACCGCAGGCAACACCGTGACCGCCACCACCATGGAGACCGTCACCGCGCAGGCGATGGTGAGCGCAAGATCGGCAAACAACTGCCCTTCCACGTCGTTGAGCAGGAGCACCGGCAGGAAGATGGCGACCGTGGTCAGGGTGGACGCCACCAGAGCGGTCCACACCCGGCGGGTGCCCTCCAGCGCCGCCTCTCCCTTGTTGATGTCACCCCGCTCATGGCGCCGGTAGATGCTCTCCAGCACCACGATGGCGGCGTCGAGCACCATGCCGACCGCAAACGCAATGCCCGCCAGGGAGATGATATTGAGGGTCCGCCCCATCACCTTGAGCAGGCAGAAGGTGAGCATGATGCTGATGGGAATGGCGATCGCGATCATCAGGGTCGCCTTGAGCTGGCGCAGAAAGACCCAGAGGATGGCGCAGGAGAGCAGCACCCCGAGCCCCAGGTTGGCGGTCACCATGCTCACCGCCCGGTTGATGTAGAGAGAAGCGTCAAACGACTGCTCCATGTGCAGGCCAACCGGCTCCAGCACCTCCCGGTTGAGCTCCCCGACCTTGGCCTTGATCCCCTCGAGCGCCGCCAGGGCATTGGCACCGCTCTCCTTGAAGATCTGCGCCGCGATGGCGGTGTTGCCGTTCTGGATGCGCAACACCGGGTTCTCCTCCCGGGCCACTCTGATCTCGGCAACGTCCCGCAGATAGATGGGCAGGCCGTCACGCCAGTCCACCACCTTGTCCCCCAGGGCCGCCACGTCATAGCGACCGGCAAAGCGCAGCTTGTACTCCCAGCGTCCGATGTCGAGGGTGCCGGCCGACACATCCCAGCCCGTCGTTGCCCGGCTGGCAAGCACCGGGATCTCCACCCCCAGCTCGGCGGCGCGGTAAGGGTCGAAACGGATCTGGATCTGGCGCTCGTTGATCCCCTCGATGTCGACCGTGGACACCCCGGGGATCCGCTCCAACTCGGGTTTGACCCTCGCCTCGATCAGCGCCTGGTGATCGTCTATCTCCCCCTTGGCACCGGGCAGTTGCTGGATGAAGAAGAAGGTCAGGGTGTCGTTGCTGCTGTAGTTGTTGACGTAGGGGCCACCGATGTTGTCCGGCAGCCCCGAGACCCGGTTCAGGCGGGAGATGACGTCAAGCTGGGCCCGCTGCATGTCGGTGCCGAGGGCAAACTCCATGTCGATTTCGGTGAAGCCGGGGTAGCTGTTGCTGCTGAGACTCTTGAGCCCCTGTACCCCCTGCATCTCCTGCTCGATGGGATCGGTTATCTCCGACTCCATCTCCTGGGGCGAGGCCGAGCGCCAGTCCACCGTGATGTTGAGGTGAGGACGGTCTATGTCGGGAAACAGCTGGACGGGCAGTCCCCGGATGCTGAGCAGGCCCAGCAAAAAAATCAGCACGACCGAGACCGCCACCCAGATGGGGCGTTCGATCGCCGTTTTGGCGAGGTTCATTCACTCTTCCTGAGTTGTTGTTATCGGCCATTCCGATGGCCTTGCTTCCTGCCCCAAGGGTGGGGGCCATTGCATTAAACTGGAATTAATCGACCTTGTAAATGCCTGGTTAAACAACAAAAAACCGGCCACTAGGGCCGGTTGTCGGTTTACGCTCGGGGTCAGGCTGCATGCTCAACCGGGTTCGGTTGAGACAATCCTTCCAGCTCGCCAGGAGCGAAGTTGTCCACCTGGATAGCCTCGTAGCGCAGGGCATCGGCGGCCAGCAGCTTGTCCGCCTCCTCCTTGCCGAGGATGGACTGGGACAGGGCCGCAGCCACCAGCTCAGGCAGCGCCAGCTTGCGGGGCAGTCTGCCCTCTTTCTGGGCCTGCATCAGCTTCTTCTCGATGGGCTGCACCAAGACCATGGCCTGGAAGGCACGCTCCATCAGCCCCACCGGATCCGCCTCGTCCTTGCCAACATAACAGAGCGCGGTCAGACGATCCCGGAACTCGCCCGGCGTCATCATGGCCAGACAGATGGCATGGCAGCGATCGTCCGCCGGCATCTTGTAACCAACGCCGAACGGGAACACCACCCTCTTGAGTACGGCACCCACCACCTTGTTCGGGAAGTTCTGGAAGAAGCCCTCGAACGCCTTGCCAATCAGGTAGAGGTTGCGCTCCACCGCGTACTGGACGAACGGCAGGTCAGAGACCATGCGGCCCTGATCCTCGTAATGCTTGAGGGTGGCGGAGGCCAGGTAGAGGTGACTCAGCACGTCACCCAGACGGGCGGAGATCATCTCCTTGCGCTTGAGATCGCCACCCAGCATCAGCATGGAGACGTCGGCGCACAGGGCCAGCCCCTTGCTCATGCGAGAGAGCTGCTTGTAGTAGCGGGCGGTTTCGCCAGCCACCGGGGCGCTGTTGAACTGGCCCAGGGTCAGTCCCTGGAACAGGGCACCGAAGAAGTTGCCGGTACCGAAGGCGATGTGCTTCATCAACAGGGCGTCAAACTTCTCGAGACCGCGCTCCACATCGGTGTCGGCCGCCGCTTCCAGCTCGGCAAACACATACGGATGGCAGCGGGTGGCCCCTTGCCCGAAGATCATCAGGTTGCGGGTCAGGATGTTGGCCCCTTCCACCGTGATGGCCACCGGAATGCCCATGTAGGCGTAGCCGGTGTAGTTTTTCGGGCCCAGCTGGATGGCACGACCAGCGTGGATGTCCATGGAGTCATCCATCACCTGGCGGGCCATCTCGGTCATGTGGTACTTGGAAATCGCGGTGACGATGGCCGGTGCCTGACCCAAATCCAGGGAACCTGCTGTCATGCGACGAGCCCCTTCCAGCTGATAGGTGAGGCCGCCAATGCGGGCCAGCGCTTCCTGTACCCCTTCAAACTTGCCGATGGACATGCCGAACTGCTTGCGCACGTAGGAGTAGGCGCCCACGGTGCGGCTCGCCATGTGACCACAGGCGGTGCCAAGGGCAGGCAGCGAGATGCCGCGACCGGCGGAGAGGCATTCCACCAGCATGCGCCAGCCACGGCCGGCGTAATCCGGGCCGCCGATGATCCAGTCGAGCGGAATGAACACATCCTTGCCGAAGGTCGGGCCGTTCAGGAACGCCAGCCCCATGGGGTAGTGGCGATCGCCGACGCGCACGCCAGGGTGACTGGTCGGGATCAGCGCACAGGTGATGCCGATCTCTTCCTTGTCACCCAGCAGTTTTTCCGGGTCATAGAGCTTGAACGCCAGCCCCAGCACGGTGGCACGCGGCGCCAGGGTGATGTAGCGCTTGTTCCAGTTCAGGCGAATGCCCAGCACCTCTTCCCCCTTGTGCATCCCCTTGCAGACGATCCCCTTGTCCGGGATGGCGCCCGCATCGGAGCCCGCTTCCGGCCCGGTCAGGGCGAAGCAGGGCACCTCCTTGCCGTTGGCCAGCCCCGGCAGCCAGAAATCTTTCTGGGCCTGGGTGCCGTAATGCATCAGCAGCTCGCCCGGGCCGAGGGAGTTGGGCACCATGACGGTGACCGCGACGCTCAGGCTCTTGGTGGCGATACGGGTGACGATGGTGGAGTTGGCAATCGCCGAGAACTCGCGGCCGCCGTAGGATTTCGGGATGATCAGGGAGAAGAAGCCTTCTTTCTTCAGATAGTCCCACACCGGCTCCGGCAGGTCCTTGGTCTCGTTGACGATCTTGAAGTCGTCCACCATGGCGAGCAGGGTTTCGACCTGGTTGTCGATAAAGGCCTGCTCTTCTGCGCTCAGCTCGGCCTTGCCGTAGCCGTGCAGTTTCTTCCAGTCCGGGTTGCCGCGAAACAGCTCCCCGTCCCACCAGACGGAGCCGGCCTCCATGGCCTCCCGCTCGGTGGCCGACAGGGGCGGCAGTATCTTCTTGAAGATGCCGAACACGGGGCGGGTCACCACCTTTTTACGGATGGCGGGGACACCGAGCACCACGGCTATCGCCAGCACCAGCAGGACAAGCAATGTGATCATACCGAAGTTCCTTCTATTTCACTGTTTCCGTTGATTATTGTTAGGTGTTACACGGCCAGGGAGAGCCTGGTCGACTCCACGGGCGCCCCGACACCGGACGCCAGATAAGGAATAACGTTGCGCACCAGCCCTTCCACATCGAGCTGCTGGCCAAAATCGGCCTGGGCGATGTCACGCAGGGCATCCGCAGAGGCCATGGTGAAGACGACGGTGCCCAGGGTGAAGTGCAGGCGCCAGAAGAGATCCGCTGGCGACAAATCCGGATTGGCCTTGGAGATGGCCTGGGTGATCCCGTGCAGGGTCGCCCCATAATGGGTGGTAATAAAGCGGCGCAGGTGGCCCTGACTGTCGATATAGCCGCGCCCCAGCAACTGCATGAAGAGCGCCGGACCATTCGCCCTGACGGCCGACAGTTTCATCAGGGGTTCTACAAAGCTCTCGAACACCTGTAACAGGGTCAGCTGATCCTGCGCCATCAACGTCTGCAACCGCCCGTCCAGTGCCGGCATGAAGAGGCTCAGATAACGGTCGAGCACCGCCTGGATAAGCTCCTTCTTGGAGCCGAAGTGATAATTGACCGAAGCCAGGTTCACATCGGCCTCGCTGGTGATCAGACGCAACGAGGTATCGGCGAACCCTCGCTCGGCAAACAGCACCTCGGCGGCATCGAGAATACGGTTCTTGGTATCGATTTTACTCACTGGACACCTCACTTAAACGAATGTTTAAAAAGTACGTTTCACGCCCACCCATGTCAAGAGAATGTGAACAAGTGTTGGCTAAATGTTTTTAATCAAAAAGAGGGAAGATGGCGGGAACTTCGCGGCGAGACGGCACTCTATATCTATGCCACTGCAATTAAACATTAAGTCTCGCCCAACCTGCGTCATGCTAGTTGGGCATTTTTTTGGCCTGCCGTCACCCGATGCGCCGACAGAGAACCAAAAAAAACCGTCGCAGGGGCGACGGCGGGGAAAACGGGTCTGACCATCCAGTGTCGACCCATCGATGGGTGTTCAGGCTTACATCGATGTCGCTATCCTCGCAGTGAAACGTCATCAGACTTTGTCAGCACAGACCCAAATTGTGACAAAGTATGGCAACCAGCCACATGGCCCGGCTTCGCCAATCTTGCTATGCTGTCGCCTCATGCCAGAGGGGAGAGAAGATGAAGTATACGGTCGATACCCACACGCACACCGTCGCCAGCACCCACGCCTACAGCACCATTCACGATTACCTGCCCATCGCCAAAGCCAAGGGGATCAAGCTGTTTGCCACCACGGACCATGGCCCGGACATGGCAGATGCCCCGCATTACTGGCATTTCGTCAATCTGCACGTGTTGCCCAGAGTCGTGGACGGGGTCGGTATCCTGCGCGGCATCGAAGCCAACATCAAGAATATCGACGGTGAAATAGACTTCCCCGAGCGCTACGAATCGCGGCTCGACATGATCATGGCGGGCTTTCACGAACCGGTGTTTCCCCCCTGCGATCAGGCAACCCACACCCAGGCCATGATCAACGCCATTCGAAGTGGTCGGGTCGACATGATTAGCCACCCCGGCAATCCCGCCTTCCCCATCGATATTCAGGCGGTGGTCAAGGCAGCGGCAGAGTATCGAGTGGCACTGGAGGTCAACAACTCATCGTTCAACCACTCCCGTGCAGGCAGCGAAAGCAACTGCCGCGCCATCGTCGAGGCGGCGCGCGATCTGGGTGCCTACCTCACTTTCGGCTCCGACTCCCACGTGGCATTCAGCCTCGGCGACTTTGATCACTGCCATCGTCTGGTCACCGAAGCCAACTTCCCACATGAGCGGATCCTGGCCCGCTCCCCCCGTGCCCTGCTCGATTTTCTCGAGAGCCGCGGCCGTGCTCACATCCCGGAGTTCGTTGACCTCTGATATGCCTTAACATCATGAGCCAACTCATAAAATCGAGTTGGCTCAATTGACTTGTCCGGCTTTTTTCACGACTCTGAACATCAAACCGCCGGTATAGCTCAGTTGGTAGAGCAGCGCATTCGTAATGCGAAGGTCGTAGGTTCGACTCCTATTACCGGCACCAGACAGACGAAGGGTTGGCCTCAGCGCGAGGCCAACCCTTCGTGCTGTTTGTCCCGGGTCTCTGGTCAAGACGCCGGTGTGACTGCGTCAGATCACCCTCCCCCTCCAGGACACCGCCATCCGCGAAGGTCCTGTTCATCTTTCAGAGCCTGACGCACCAACCTGGCCCCACCATCAGAGAGGGCTGCCAGGCAGCCACGCCCCGGCTGCACCTGGGTGAGCATCGTTATCCAGAGGCCCCTCAGCGCTGGGCATAGATCTGGTCGAACACCCCGCCCTCCTTGAAGTGAGTGCGCTGGATCACAGGCCACTCGCCGAAGGTCTTCACCACGTCGAGGAAGGTGGCGTTCGGGAAACGGTCTGCAAACTCGGCGAGGATCGCCGGGTTGCGCGGGCGTAGATAGTTGCTGGCAGCAATGCGTTGGCCTTCGTCGGACCAGAGATAGGCCAGATAGGCTTCGGCCTCCTTGCGGGTACCCTGCTTGTCGACCACCTTGTCCACCACTGACACCGGCAGTTCGGCCACGGCAGTGACGCTCGGATAGACCACCTCGAAGCTGCCACGACCGAACTCCCGGGCAATCATTTCGGCTTCGTTTTCGAACGTGACCAGCACGTCCCCTATGCGGTTCTGGATGAAGGTGGTGGTGGCAGCGCGGCCGCCGGTGTCGAGCACGGGAACCTGCTTGAACAGCTTGCCGACAAATGCCCTGGCCGCATCTTCATCGCCCCCCTGCTCCAGCACATACCCCCAGGCAGACAGGTAGGTGTAACGGCCGTTCCCCGAGGTCTTGGGGTTGGGCACGATGACCTGTACCCCCTCCTTGAGCAGATCAGGCCAATCCTTCAACCCCTTGGGGTTGCCCTTTCGCACGATGAACACTGTGGCCGAGGTGAAGGGGGCGCTGTGATCCGGCAGGCGATCCGCCCACCCCTTGGGCACCAGGCCCCCATGCTCGGCGAGGGCGTTGATGTCGGTGGCCATGTTCATGGTGATGACATCGGCGGGCAGGCCGTCGATGACGGCGCGCGCCTGCTTGCTCGATCCGCCGTGGGACATGTTGATCTGCAGTGGCTCCCCGCCTTCGGCCTGCCAGTGCTTCAGGAAGGCTCCGTTGTACTCCTTGTAAAAATCGCGCATCACGTCATAGGAGGCGTTGAGCAGGGTGGCCGCCTGGGCCAGCGGGGCGAGAGCCAGTCCTGCAACAAGCAGGGTGGCGGGCACGAGTCGTTTCATTTCACATCCTTGGAATGAGGGGCGAGTGACTGACTATAAGAGCCGACCATTTATTCTTTGAAAGAATAATTACTGCTCAGCTTATGCGATAAATGGCATCTCCTGGGTCCGGCGCAACGGATGACGGCGATGAGGTGGTCACCTCCAGGCGGGCCATGATGGTTGCCGAGGGCGGCGCCCATGAGCATGTGGCTCCTCCTGCCCGCTCCCTGCCCCGGGCAGGGAGCGCCGTTGTCACCTGCCTCGATTTGGCTTCTCGACATGACAGATAAAAAAACGGGGCGAACCTAGTGGTTCGCCCCTGATGCTTTTTACGTCAACCCCGACGGGTCAACCCTGTTTGTCTGATGCCGGCTCTGCGTCCTTTGGCGCCTGCCAGCCGCCACCGACGGCCTTGTAGAGGGCGACCTGGTTACTCAGCTGGGCGAGCCGGGTGCTGATGAGCCCCTGCTTGGCGCTGAACAGGGAGCGCTGGGCATCGAGGCGGGTCAGGTAGCTGTCCACCCCTTGCTCGTAACGCACCTCCGCCAGCCTGAAGTAGGTCTGGTTGGCCTCCACCAGCGCCTGTTGCGCCTGCAACTGCTGCGCGTAGTCCGCCTGGGCACCGAGGGTGTCCGCGACCTCCTTGAAGGCGGTCTGGATGCTCTTCTCGTAGCTCGCCACCGCCTGCCTGGTTCCCACCTCGGCCACGTCCAGATCCGCAACGCGCTTGCCGCCATCGAAGATGGGCAGATTGATCTGGGGCATGAAGGTCCAGGTGCCGGTGCCGCCGTCAAACAGACCGCTCAGCTGGTTGCTGGCGGTGCCCGCCGTCGCGGTGAGCGAGATGGTCGGGAAGAAGGCGGCGCGGGCCGCCCCTATGTTGGCGTTGGCCGCCTTCAGGTTGTGCTCCGCCGCCAGGATGTCCGGGCGTTGCTGCAACAGGCTGGAAGGAGCCCCCACCGGGATCGGCGCCAGTTTCACCTCGGCCAGGGTGGCAGGTTGTGCCGCCAGCACCGGGATATCGGTGCCAAGCAGCAGGGCCAGACCGTTTCTGTCCTGCTTCACCAGACGCTGGTATTGCGCCTGGCTGACCTTGGCGTTTTCCAGTGCCGTGCGCCCCTGGGCCAGCTCCATCTCGGAGGCGGCACCCAGGCGGTATTTGTGCTCGGTCAGGGCATAGCTCTCCTGCTCGGTGGCGAGGGTCGCCTGGCTCAGGGCCAGCAACTCCTGATCCGCCAGCAGGGTGAAGTAGGCATTCGCCACCGAGGCCACCAGCGCAATCTGGGTGCTACGCTGGGTCTCGATTTGCGCCAGATAGGTCTCAAGGGCCTGATCTTTCAGGCTCTGGATCCGGCCAAACAGATCCAGCTCATAGGCGGTGATGCCGATGTTGGCGCCATACTGGCTGCTGATGGTGCCCTGCCCCGTACTACTGAGATCGTCGGATCCCTGCTGGCGGGTGCCGCTGCCACTCGCGGCCAGGGTCGGCAACTGGGCCGCCCGCTGGATACGGTATTTCGCCTCGTAGGCCTCGACGTTGAGGGCTGCCAGGCGCAGATCCCGGTTGCTCTCAAGGGCGGTGCCGATCAGCGTCTGCAGGGCCGGGTCCTGGAACTGCTGGCGCCAGGGGGCAAGTTCCCCCTTGGCGGCCAGGTCAGCTTGCCAGGAGGCGCCTTGGGGCAGCTCGGGGCGCTGGTAGTCGGGGGCCATGGAGCAGCCCCCCATCATCAGGGTCACGCCCAGGGCGATCAGGGTCTTAGTCATGGTTGATCTCCTTGGTGTGGACACTCTCTTCCCCGGCATGCTTGCGTTCGGTGAAATAGCGCATCACCAGCACAAAGAACAGCGGCACGAAGAAGATGGCGAGCACGGTGGCACTGATCATCCCCCCCATCACGCCGGTCCCGATGGCGTTTCGGCTGCTGGCGCCAGCCCCGGTGCTGATCACCAGGGGCAGTACCCCCAGGATGAAGGCGAGCGAGGTCATCAGGATGGGGCGCAGGCGCTGACGCGAGGCCTCCACCACCGCATCCCCGAGCCTCATCCCCTTGTCGTGCAGCTCCTTGGCGAACTCGACGATGAGGATGGCGTTCTTGGCCGACAGCCCGATCGTGGTGAGCAGGCCCACCTGGAAGTAGACGTCATTCTCAAGCCCGCGCAGGGTCGCGGCCAAAATGGCCCCCAGCACCCCGAGCGGCACCACCAGCATGACCGAGAACGGAATGCTCCAGCTCTCGTAGAGGGCGGCCAGACAGAGGAAGACCACCAGGAGCGAGATGGCGTACAGGGCCGGCGCCTGGGAGCCTGCCTGACGCTCCTGGAAGGAGAGGCCGGTCCACTCGATACCGATCCCTTCCGGCAACTGTTTCACCATCTCCTCGATGGCCACCATGGCGTCACCCGTACTCTTGCCAGGGGCCGCCTCACCGACGATCTCCATGGCGGAGACACCGTTGTAGCGCTCAAGACGGGGCGAGCCGAAGCTCCACTCCGTGCTGGCAAAGGCGGAGAAGGGCACCATCTGGCCCGCGCTGTTGCGCACGTACCACAGCTTCAGATCTTCCGGGTTCATCCGGAAAGGGGCATCCGCCTGCAGATAGACCTTCTTGACCCGGCCTCTGTCGACGAAGTCGTTCACATAAGAGGAGCCCCAGGCCGCCGACAGGGTGTTGTTGATGTCGGTGATGGAGAGCCCCTGGGCCAGCGCCTTCTCGTAATCGATCTTGATGTCGAGCTGGGGCGTGTCTTCCATCCCGTTCGGGCGTACCCGCACCAGGTTGGGATCCTGCGCCGCCATGCCGAGCAACTGGTTGCGCGCCTGCATCAGCTTCTCGTGACCCAGACCGCCGCGGTCCTGCAGGAAGAAGTCGAAGCCGGTGGCCGTGCCGAGTTCCGGAATGGGGGGCAGGTTGAAGGCGAAGACCTGGGCTTCCTTGATGCTGAACAGGAACCCCATAGCGCGGCCGATGATGGCATTGGCGCTGCGCTCTTCTCCCTTGCGCTCACTCCAGTCCTTGAGCTTGATGAAGGCCATGCCGCTGTTCTGACCGCTACCGGCGAAACTGAAGCCCGCCACCGTCAGCACGGAGTCCACGTTCTCTTTCTCATTCTCGAGGAAGTAGTCGCGCATCTCCCCGAGCACCACCTCGGTCCGCTCCTTGGTCGCCCCCACCGGGAGCTGCACCATGGACATGATGACCCCCTGATCCTCTTCCGGCAGGAAGGAGGTGGGCATGCGCATGAAGAGCACCGCCAGCACCGCCAGCATGGCCAGATAGATGATGCCGTAGCGGGTGCCCTGCTTGATCACCTTGCGCACGCCGTTCTGGTAACGGTTGGCGTTGGTGTCGAAGAAGCGGTTGAACCAGCCGAAGAAGCCGCGCTGGGCGCCGAATTCACCGTGCTTCATGGGTTTGAGCAGGGTGGCGCACAGGGCCGGGGTCAGGATCAGGGCCACCAGCACCGAGAGCACCATGGCCGAGACGATGGTGAGGGAGAACTGGCGATAGATGGCACCGGTAGAGCCACCGAAGAAGGCCATGGGCACGAACACCGCCGACAGCACCAGGGCGATGCCCACCAGGGCGCCGGTGATCTGGGTCATGGACTTGCGGGTCGCCTCGAGGGGGGAGAGATCCTCCTCGCTCATCAGACGTTCCACGTTCTCCACCACCACGATGGCGTCATCCACCAAGAGGCCGATGGCGAGCACCAGACCGAACATGGTCAGGGTGTTGATGGAGAAGCCGAAGGCCGCCATCACCCCGAAGGTGCCGAGCAGGACCACGGGCACCGCGATGGTCGGAATCAGGGTTGCCCGGAAGTTCTGCAAGAACAGATACATGACGCAGAACACCAGGAAGATCGCCTCGATCAGGGTCTGCACCACCTCCTCGATGGAGATCTTCACGAACGGCGTGGTGTCGTAGGGATAGACGATCTCCATGTTGGCCGGGAAGTACTCGGAGAGTTCACCCAGCTTGGTCCGCACGTGCTCGGCGGTGTCCAGGGCGTTGGCACCGGTCGCCAGCTTGATGGCGACGGCGGCGGTGGCCTGGCCGTTGTAGAGCGCGGTCGCGTCGTAGTTTTCACCGGCAAGCTCGACCCGGGCCACGTCCTTGAGCTGGACCTTGGAGCCGTCCTGGTTCACCCGCAGCAGGATGTTGTTGAACTCCTCCACGGTGGAGAGCCGGGTCTGGCCCATGATGGTGGCGGTAAATTGCTGATCGCTCACCGCAGGGGTCCCCCCCAGCTTGCCGAAGGCAACCTGGGCGTTCTGGGCCTTGATGGCGGCCTGAATGTCGGCCGGGGTCATCTGCACCCGGTTGAGCTTGTGGGGATCGAGCCAGACGCGCATGGAGTACTGGCTGCCGAACAAGGTGATGTCACCGACCCCGTCCAGACGGCTCAGGGGCTCCTTGATGTTGGCTACCACATAGTCCGCCAGGTCATCGTTGGTCATGGCGCCATCGGTGGAGATGAAGGCGGCCACCATCAGGAAGCTGCTGGAGGTCTTCTGGACCCGCACGCCCTGTTGCTGCACCTCTTGGGGCAGGAGCGACATGGCCTGTTGCAGCTTGTTTTGCACCTGCACCTGGGCGATGTCGGGATCCGTACCCGGCTTGAAGGTGAGGGTCACGCTGACGTTCCCTGACGAGTCGGATTGCGCCGACATGTAGAGCAGGTGATCCAGCCCGGTCATGTTCTGCTCGATGATCTGGGTCACCGAGTCTTCCACCGTCTTGGCGGAGGCCCCCGGGTAGCTGGCGGAGATGCCAACCGCCGGCGGGGCGATGGTCGGGTACTGGGCCACCGGCAGGCCGATGATGGCCATGGCCCCGGCCAGCATGATCACCAGGGCGATCACCCAGGCGAAAATGGGTCTATCTATGAAAAAACGTGCCATGAGGCGACTACTCCATCCTACTGCTTGGTTGCCGGGGTCTGTTGTGCGCTGTTGCCGGCACGTTCAGTGGGCGCCACCACGACCCCGGGTTTGACTTTCTGCAGACCGGCGACGATCACCTTCTCGCCAGCCTTGAGACCGGACTCCACCACCCAGCTGTCGCCGGACATGCGGCCGACCTGCACTTCACGCAGTTCCACCTTGTTGTCCGCCGTCACCACCATGACGGTGGCACCGCCCTTGGGGGTACGGGTCACGGCAATCTGGGGCACCAGCAGGCCTTGCGGGCGCTCGCCCTCCTGCAAGGTGGCACGCATGAACATGCCGGGCAGCAGCAGTTGATCCGGGTTGGGCACGATCACCCTCAGGGTCACCATGCCGGTCGCCTCGTCCACGGTCACGTCGGAGAACTGGAGGGCCCCTTTCTCGCCATACTGGCTGCCATCTTCCAGCTGGAAGCTGACACCGGCCCCGTCCTTTTCCCCCTGGGTCAGCTTGCCCTCGGCCACCAGGCGCTTGAGCCGCAGCAGGTCGGCGGTGGACTGGCGCACGTCCACGTACATGGGATCGAGCTGGGAGATGGAGGTGAGGCTGTCCGCCTGCTGGGCGGTCACCAGGGCACCCTCGGTCACCGCCGACTTGCCGATGCGGCCGCTGATGGGGGCCGTGATGCGGGTGTAGGCCAGGTTGATGTTGGCGGTCTGCAACGCGGCCTTGGCGGCCCCGATCTCGGCCAGCTGCTGTTTCCAGGCCGCGTCGGCGTCGTCATACTCCTGGCTGCTGATGGCTTTCACCTTCACCAGCTCGGCGTAGCGCTGGGCCTTGAGGCGGGCGCTGCGCTCGTTGGCCTCGGCCTTGGCGAGGTTGGCCTTGGCGGAGGCCACTTCGGCCTGATAGACGGCGGGATCAATCTGATAGAGCAGCTGACCGGCCTTGACGTCGCTCCCCTCGGTGAACAGGCGCTTGAGGATGATGCCGTTCACCTGGGGACGCACCTCGGCCACCCGCAGGGGGGCGGTGCGACCGGTGAGCTCGGACAACAGTTGCAGGGGGGCCGTATGGAGGGTGACCACGTCCACGGCGGCGGGAGGCATCTCCCCCATGGCCTGCTGGGCCCCGTCCTTGTCACCACAGCCAGCCAGCAGGCCGCTTGCCAGCAAGGCAAGGCCGACCGAACGTGCGAGAATATGTTTATGCATCAAGTCTCTGAACCTCAGTTTCAATCAAAAAGAAGTGACAAAACCACAGGGTTTATAAGGCCCCTGTTGGTAAAACGGCGAAGATGAGGCAATATACATACATTCATGAATGTATGTAAGAAACTTTTTTCACTTTTAAACAGGACCGGAGTCAATGGCCAGACGCACCAAAGAAGAGGCGCAGCAAACCCGCTGCAACATCATGAGCACGGCCCTGGATCTCTTCTGCCAACAGGGGCTGGCGCGCACCAGCCTGACCGATATCGCCAAGGCGACGGACCTCACCCGGGGCGCCATCTACTGGCACTTCAAGAATAAAGAAGAGCTGTTCGTCACCCTGTGGGAGGAGCTGTGTGCCCCCCTCTCCCACCAGCTCGATGCCTGCGTCGACGAGGCGGAGCCGGATCCTCTGGGCAAGCTGCGCAGCTTTCTCAAGGAGGTGATGCTCAAGATCAGCACCGAGCCCGCCCACCAGCAGATGTTCACCATCATGTTCAATCTGGAATCCATGGAGGGAGAGGCCGCCGTCATGCGCGAGCACATGCACCTGCAATCCATGAATTTCTTCCGGGATCTGGAGATCACCCTGGCCAATGCCGTGCGTCGCGGCCAACTGCCCGAGGGGCTGGATCTGCGCCGCGCCGCCACCCTGCTCCACTGCACCCTGGACGGCTACATCATCAACTGGCTGCACTTCCCGGATCGCATCGATCTGATTGAGGAGTCGGACTTTCTCCTCGATACCCTGTTCACCCTCATCGCGAGCCCCACCCTTCGCCGCCACCCCTGAGTCGGCAAGACGCGCCGCCCCCGCCAATGCTCAACAGCCGGGGGCAAACCTGCTAGAGTAACGTCCCCCACCACGATGAGCCCGACACCCTTGCCACACGCCCCCGCGCCGGCGAACGACGCCGCCCCTCGCCCCGCCCTCGTGGCAGGCGCCCATGCCCTCTTCCTGGCCCTGCTGGGCAGCGGCCGTCATCTGCTGGAGGCCGGTTGCGGGGCAGGAGAGGATCTGCGCCTCTTTCGCCAGCAAGGCCTCACCGTGACCGCCTTCGATGCGAGCCGGGCGCAGGCCGCCGCCGCCTCGCGCCTGTGCGGTCAGCCGGTGCGAGTCTGCCGCGTCGAGCAGATGCAAAGCGTCGTTCCCTATGACGGCATCTGGGCCAGCGGCTCCCTCCCCTGTCTGCCCGAACACGAGATAGCCCCGGCGCTCGGTCATCTGGCCACCCTGCTCAAGGCCGGGGGCCCCCTCTACGCCTCCTTCCCCCACGGGAAGGGCGAACCGCTGCCACGGTCGGGGGAATATCCCCTGCAGACCCGGCTCGACGAGGCGGGGCTGCGACGCCTGATCGCTCCCCTCCCCTTCACCCTGCACCATGGCTGGGTGGCGGAAGATGAAGTGAACGGCCCCTGGCTGCACGCCTTGCTGGTGCGGCGCTGATCCGCGCCCCCCCCGGGGACAGTGACACCTCACGGCATTCAGCCCGTTAACAATATTTAACCCTGAGTTAACCACCATAAAGCAGACAAGATGCGGTGTTTGTGTTAAAAAGCGGCATTAAAATCAAAATTAAATAACAAATCAGACACCAACACCTGGATTCCCCCATGAAACTCGTTCTCAATCTGGTTGCCGGTATCCTCGCCGGCCTGCTGCTCGGTCTCTATGCCCCCGAATGGGTCGCCCGCGTGCTGTTCACCGCCAAGACGGTGATAGGCCAGCTCATCACCTTCACCATCCCGCTCATCATCCTCTTCTTCATCATGAGCGGCATCGCCAGCCTGCCGAAGAACTCCGGCAAGCTGCTGGGCAAGACGGTGGGGCTCTCCTACTGCTCCACCATACTGGCGGGCCTGTTCGCCTTCACCGTGGCGAGCCACCTGATCCCGCACCTGACCACGGCCGCCGAACCCACCGCCGAGGCTGCCACCAAGCTCACTTCCTACATCAACCTCGAGATCCCGCCCCTGTTCGGGGTGATGTCGGCCCTGGCCGCCGCCTTCGTGTTCGGCATCGGCATCAGCGCCACCCAGGCCACCGACCTGCGCCGGGTCGCCGATCAGGGCCGTGACATCATCGACCGCCTGCTGGCACACGTGATCATTCCCCTGCTCCCCTTCTACATCGCCGGCGTCTTCGTCGAGATGACGGTGGAAGGCACCGTCTTCGCCACCCTCAAGACCTTCGGAGTGGTGCTGGTGATGGCCATCGTCATGCACTGGATCTGGCTCTGCGTCCTGTTCGTCGGCACCGGCCTCGCCCAGGGGCGCTCCCCCGTCATGCTCATCAAGAACATGCTGCCCGCCTACTTCACCGCCCTTGGCACCATGTCCAGCGCCGCCACCATTCCGGTGGCCCTGCAAGCCAGCAAGCGCAACGGCGTGAGCGACGGCATCGCCAACTTCACCGTGCCCCTGTGCGCCACCATCCACCTGTGCGGCTCCACCATCACCCTGGTGACCTGCGCCACGGCGGTGATGTTCCTCTCCGAACACCTGGCCATTCCGGGCTACGGCACCATGGTGCCCTTCATCATGATGCTGGGCGTCATCATGATTGCCGCGCCGGGCGCACCGGGTGGCGGTGTCATGTCCGCGCTCGGCCTGCTCACTTCCATGCTCGGCTTCGGTGAGGCCTCCATCGCCCTGATGATCGCCCTCTACCTGGCCCAGGACAGCTTCGGCACCGCCTGCAACGTCACCGGTGACGGCGTCATCGCCCTGTGGGCCGACCGCTTCGCCCGGGGCGAGCCAGCACTCAGCACCGAGCAGGACGCAGCCTGATAGCGCAGGCAATAAAAAACGGGAGCCATCGGCTCCCGTTTTTCGTTGGCGCAAGAGGGCGTCTCAGCCCCGGCGACGGATCACCCCTTCCTGCATGGTGCTCGCCACCAATACCCCATCCCGGGTGAAGAACTGGCCGCGCACCAGACCCCGACCGCCGCTGGCGCTCGGGCTGTCCACCACGTAGAGCAGCCAGTCGTCCAGCCGGAACTCCCGGTGGAACCACATGGAGTGATCGATGGTGGCCACCTGCATGTCCGGCTCCCAGTAGGAGACCCCGTGGGGCTGCAGGGCGGCGAACAGGAAGTGGAAGTCGGAGGCATAGGCCAGCAGGTAGTTGTGGACCCGCTGATCGTCCGGCACCGGGCCATTGGCCTTGAACCAGGTGTAGCGAAGGGGCTCGTGGACATCCGGGCGAATGGGGTCCACCAGGGTCACGGGGCGAATTTCGATGGGCTTCTCGCACAGGATCTTGTCCCGCAGGGCCGCCGGGATCATCTGCTCGTAGGGACGCACCAGCTCCAGCTCGCTCTTGAGCTGCTCGGGGGGCGTGATGCCGGCCGGCATCTTCGTCTGATGCTCGAAGCCCTCCGCCTCCGCCTGGAAGGAGGCGTTGAGGTAGAAGATGGGCTTGCCATTCTGGATGGCCTTGACCCGGCGGGTGGAGACGGTCTGGCCGTCGCGGATGTTCTCCACGTCGTAGACGATGGGCTTGTTGGCATCCCCGGGGCGCAGGAAGTAGGAGTGGAAACTGTGGACCTGGCGGTCGCTTGCCACCGTCTGCTTGGCGGCTGACAAGGCCTGCCCCATCACCTGTCCGCCAAACACGGATCGCAACCCGAGATCCTGGCTCTGGCCCCGAAACAGGCCCTCCTCGATCTTTTCGAGCGCCAGCAACGCCAGCAGCTCATCCAGTACCTTGCTCATTGGTTTCTCCTGTCTTTGTGCGCGAAAGGCTAACAAGCCCGTCCCGACAGGGCAACCATCCTGATGCACATCCCCGTCTGCAACCACCTCCCCTTCAAAAAAGGGAAGTGTATGACGCTTTCCAGCCCGTACAGAGGGCACTCTGGCCCCCTCCCCTGGCAAGGGGAGGGCTGGGGTCAGACGCGATCAAGCCATGCCCGAATAGAGACAACCACCCCGGGTAGATTTTCCATCACCTCCCTGTTGCTAAATCTCAGTACCGTCAGCGACAGGGCCGCCATGTAGGCATCCCGTCGCTTGTCATGACGCAAACCCCGCATGTCGAAATGGCTGTCGCCATCAACCTCAATGACCAACAACCGCCCGGGGCAGTAAAAATCCGCAATGTATGGGCCTATACCTTGCTGACGGCGAAACTTGACTCCGAGTTGCCCAGCCCGAAGCGTCTGCCACAATCGCCGTTCAGGCTCTGTTGGATTGTTTCGCTGTTCACGCCGTTTATCCAGCGTGGCCTCGCGGTTGAAAACACGAACTGGCTTCTCGTTCATGACAGTATTCCTCCGACTATGACCCCTGTCAGCATAACAACTACTCACCCCCTCCCAGCCTCCCCCTTCAAAAGGGGGAGGAGCTTGTCTGGCCCTTTCTCTCCCCTGTGCGATTCAGTCTCAAGGAGCCCGGCAGGAGCAGAAAACAAAAAAGCCCGCACCTTGGGGTTCGGGCTTGTGGCGTGTCCGGGGCGAGCGGCCCGTGGCGGCGGCTTACTTGCTGCCGGTGCCGGAATTGCGGGTGGAGGAGGTCGGCTTGCGACGGGCGGTGGTGGCACGGGCGCGCGGCTCCTTGCCCTGCATCTCCTTGTGGCGCTTCACGGCGCGACGGATCTGGGCGGCCTGCTTGTGGCGGGTGCTCTTGCCATCCTGCTGCAAATCGACCTTGGATTCGGTCTCGTTCGGCAGATTGACCAGGCCGCGCAGGTAGTTCACCTCGGGGAGTTTCAGCTCCTGCCAGCCGCCGCGGGGGATGCCGCGATCCAGCTTGACGTCGCCGTAGCGGATACGCATCAGGCGGCTCACCTGCACTTCCTGGGACTCCCACAGGCGGCGCACTTCCCGGTTGCGGCCCTCGGTCAGGGTGACGTTGAACCACTGGTTCAGCCCCTCGCCACCGGCGGGCTTGATCTTGTTGAACTTGGCCATGCCGTCTTCCAGCTGCACGCCCTTGCGCAGGCGCTGCAACATGGCTTCGGTGATCTCGCCAAAGACCCGCACCGCGTATTCCCGCTCCACTTCGTGGCTCGGGTGCATCAGGCGGTTCGCCAGTTCACCGTCGGTGGTGAACAGCAAGAGACCGGAGGTGTTGACGTCAAGGCGGCCGACCGCAATCCAGCGGGCGCCATCCATCTTGGGCAGACGATCAAACACGGTGGGACGTCCTTCCGGATCGTGGCGGGTGCACATCTCCCCTTCGGGCTTGTGGTAGGCCAGCACGCGGCAGATCACTTCCTCTGCGGCGCGGGTCTTGACCTGGTGGCCATCCACCCGGATCACGGCGTTCACTTCGACGCGATCCCCCAGCGTGGCGACCTTGCCATCCACGCTGACCCGACCTGCGGTGATCAGGGCCTCCATCTCACGACGGGAGCCTTGACCCGCGCGGGCCAATACTTTTTGCAGTTTTTCACTCATCGGGTTTACCTGATTGTTGATCGCTGCCCGCCGACATCGCGGACAACCTTGGCTCTTGTGGGAAGGCCCCGTTGGCCTCCCCACCATGTTCATGCTCAGCACGGCCTGCCAGAGGCTGACCGTCACCGCCCTCGCCCGGCATGAGCGACAAGGGGGCCTGCAGCTCGGGATCCAGCTCGGGGAGCTGCTCCAGACTCTGCAGGTTGAAATAGTCCAGAAATTCACGGGTGGTGGCGAGCAGCTCGGGGCGACCCGCCACCTCCTTGTGGCCGATGCTGCGCACCCAGCCACGCTCCTTGAGGGTGTTGACGATCTGGCTCGACACCGCCACCCCGCGGATGGCTTCTATCTCCGCCCGGGTGATGGGCTGACGATAGGCAATCAGCGTCAGCGTCTCCATCACGGCGCGGGAATAACGGGGAGCCCGCTCGCTCCACAGGCGCGACAGCTCCTCGGCATACTCCTGGCGGGCCTGGAAACGCCAGCCGGAGGCCACCTCTTTGAGCTCGACCCCCCGCTCGCTGTAATCCTGTCTGAGCTCTGCCAGCAGCAGCTGGACATAGCGGCCGGTGACCGGGTAGTCCGAGAGCACGCTGCCCTTGATTTCGCTCACCGTGAGGGGACGCCCCGCCACGAAGATCGCCGCCTCGATCAGGGTCTTCAATCGTTCAGCAGGCAGCGCCACGGTGGACCTCCCGGGTCCGCGGCCCTGGCGCCGCCCCTCGCTCAGTGTAGATGCTCATGCTCCTCCCCTTTCCCCTGACTGGCCAGGGCAAAATGGATGGGGCCCAGGGGCTCCGCCTGCAAGATCCAGATCAATTGTTCCTTGCACAGCTCCAGCAGGGCCAGGAAGGTCACCAGCACCCCCATGCGCCCCTCCTCGGCCCGCAGCACCTGCTCCAGGCGCAGGGTCTGGCCCAGGGAGAGCATGGCGAGGATCTCCGCCATCCGTACCCGGGTCGGGATCTGCTCGCGGCGGATCTGGTGATGTTCAAAATGAGTCGCGCGTTTTACCACACTTTGCATGTAAAGGGCGAGTTCAACCAGAGAAACATCGGGCGCCAATGGCTTCAAGGCACCAAAATCCGGCGCCATGGCGGCGGCGACGAAGATCTCCCGCTCCACCCTCGGCAGGGCATTGACCCGCTCCGCCCCCAGCTTGTAGCGCTCGTACTCCTGCAGGCGACGAATGAGGGTGACGCGAGGGTCTTCTCCCTCCTCCTCGTCTTCCAGCTCCGGGGCCTTGGGCAGCAGCAGGCGGGACTTTATCTCCGCGAGCCAGGCCGCCATCAGCAGGTATTCCGCCGCCAGCTCGAGATTGAGCCCCTGCATCAGATCCACGTACTCCATGTACTGGGCGGTGATCTGCAGGATGGGCAGGTTGAGGATGTCGAGCTGCTGGCGCCGGATGAGGTAGAGCAAGAGATCCAGCGGCCCCTCGAAGGTGTCGAGAAACACCTCCAGCGCATCGGGGGGGATGAACAAGTCCTGGGGCAGCTCATGGTAGGGCTGCCCCAGCACGGTGGCGATGGGCGGGGGAAGGGAAGCCTCCCCCGTCGTGCCCGCGGGGGTTGTCAGCGCGGGCACGGGGTCGGCAAGATCACTCAAACGGCGTCGGATCCCCGGCACCGCGGCGACGCAGCACGGGCTCGTCGTCGGAGAAGTCCACCACAGTGGTGGGCTGCTCGCCCAGATACCCGCCGTTGACCACCAGATCCAGCTGCTTGCCGAGCTTGTCGGCAATCTCCTCGGGGTCGAACTCCGCCATCTCGGAGCCCGGCAGGATCAGGGTGGTGGAGAGCAGCGGCTCACCGAGGGCCTCGAGCAAGGCCAGCGCGATGTTGTTGGCCGGGACCCGGATGCCGATGGTCTTCTTCTTCTCGTTCATGAGGCGACGCGGCACCTCCTTGGTGGCCTTGAAGATGAAGGTGTAGGGTCCGGGGGTGTTGTTCTTGACCAGCCGGAAGGCAGTGTTGTCCACCTTGGCATAGGTGGAGATCTCCGAGAGATCACGGCACACCAGGGTGAAGTCGTGGTTCGGCTCGATGCGACGGATGCGGCAGATGCGCTCCAGGGCATCCTTGTTGCCCATCTGGCAGCCCAGGGCATAGCCGGAGTCGGTGGGATAGACGATGACGCCGCCGTTTTGCAGGATCTGCACCGCCTGGCTGATGAGGCGAACCTGGGGATTGTCGGGATGTACGTAAAAATGCTGACTCATATGCTCTTCTCGCGATAGGGGGCACGCTCGTTGCCCGCTTCATGGTCAAGGGCCCCTTGGCCCATGACACTACCTTAACCTGTTTGACGCAGACTCGCCTGCATCAAAGATGCCGGCCCGGGGGGTCAGCGGCTGGCCAGCAGGCCCGCATGCTCCTCGGGGGTGAGCCCGAAATGACCGGGGTGGCCCAGCCACAGCGGCATCCCCTCCTTGGGGAGCCAGAGGTGGCGGCCAAGCTCGGTCCAGTTGGAGGGGAAGTGAAAATCGGACCCCACCGAAATATAGAGATCGTGCTCCCTGGCCCACTGGCCGAGATTCGCCCGCTCCTGGGGGCTCTGCTGGGGCAGGGAGACCTCCATGGCATCCCCCCCGACGGCCTTGAAGGCCACCAGCAGCCGCTTGATCCACTTGGCGGTGAGATTGTAACGGCTCGGGTGAGCCAGCACCGCCAGCCCGCCTGCGGCGTGGATGGCCTCGATGGCCTCCCCCATCCCGGGCCACTCGGCGGGCACATAGCCCTTGTTGCCCCGGCTCAGGTACTTCTTGAACACCTTCTGCATATTGTCGGCCACCCCGCGCGCCACAAGCACCCGGGCAAAGTGGGCCCGGGTCACGGCGGCGTCACCGGCAAGCTGCTTGGCCTCTTCATAGGTGCCCGGGATGAGGCACTTCTCCAGACGACGCCCGATCTCCTCGGCGCGCGCCTCCCGGCGAGCCCGCTGCCCTGCCAGAAAGGCGAGCAACTGGGGATTTTTCTCGTCCACCCCGAGGGCCACGATGTGGATCTCGTGATGTTCCCACCCGGTGGAGATCTCCACCCCGCTCACCAGGCGCAGTGGCAACTGGTCGGCCGAGATGGTCTGGCGCACCTCCTCAAGCCCGTCGAGGGTATCGTGGTCAGTGACCGCTAACACCTCCACCCCTTTTTCGGCGGCGCGGCGCACCAGATCGGCGGGGCTCAGCACCCCGTCCGAGGCGGTGGTGTGGCAATGCAGATCGAATCTCATCGGCGTGTTTCGCTCTTGTTTGGGACCTGCCTGGAAAAGGCCGGCAAAAAAGCGACTTGACTTGGCCGCGGCTTTATCGTTTTCTGTAGGCACTTCATTGCAAACATCTTTTTACAGGACTCAATCTCATGCAAGCGACTTCCATCCTGACCATCTGGTGGTGGCACACTCCCTGACATGCGGGCGTGTGGTCGTTGCTGTACCTGTAATCTGACAGCAAGTTAAGAACCCAAAGAAAAAGCCCGCTGACCCCAGCGGGCTTTTTTATTATCCGGCAAATGGACCTGTGATGAAACCGACAATTCAGAGAAGCACACTGACATGGCGATGGCGAACTCGCTGACGTGACCCGAACCCGACCCATTTTCAAGAGAGACAGCGCCATGACCATCGGTGACACACAACACATGCAAGGGAAGGCATTATGACAGGCAACAAGACCCGTTTGCCCCTGGGCGAATTCGATACCATCCGGCTCAATGCCCCCTATGTGACAGACCCCCTGGCACTCTATACCCGACTCTGCCAGGACAGACCCAACAACCTGCTGCTCGAATCGGTGGAGATCGACTCCAAGGCCGGTACCCAGAGCCTGCTGCTGGTGGATGCCTGCCTGCGCATCGAGTGCCGCGGCCGCGCCGTGCAGGTGCGCCCCCTCGGCGACAACGGCGCCGCCCTGCTGCGCCTGCTGGAGCAGCGCCTGCCCGCCGTCATCACCCAGACCCGGGTGGCGGACGAGCTGCACCTCGACTTCCCGGCGTCCGATCGGGAGCTTGACGAAGACAGCCGCCTCAAGGGCAGCAGCGTGCTGGACGTGCTGCGCACCCTGCAGCGGGAGCTGCAATGCCCGCAGGGCAAAGAGGCCCTCTTCATGGCGGGCAGCTTCGCCTACGACCTCATCGCCTCCTTTGAAGACTTGCCCGAGGTGCCAGAGGGGAGCAACGACTGCCCTGACTACTGCTTCTATGTGGCCGAGACCCTGATCACCATCGATCACATCAAGCAGAGCACCCAGTTGGTGGCCTGCCTGTTCGGCGGCGAAGAGGATGAGCAGCTGGACGCGCGCTACGCCCGCCTGACCGCTCGCCTCGAGTCTTTCAAACAGGCCTGTCAGCAGCCGCTGCCTGCGCCGCAGGGCACGGCGCCGCTGACCGGCGCCCTGGCCGTCGACAAGGGGGACAAGCAGTTCTGTGCCGAGGTCGAGAAGCTCAAGGGCTTCATCCGCCGTGGTGACATCTTCCAGGTGGTGCCGTCCCGCAGCTTCTCCCTCCCCTGCCCGGATCCCGTCGCCGCCTATCGCCGCCTCAAGCAGACCAACCCCAGCCCCTACATGTTCTACGTGCAGGACGAGGGCTTCACCCTGTTTGGCGCCTCCCCCGAGAGCGCGGTCAAGTTCTGTGCCAATAGCCGCCAGGTGGAGATGTACCCCATCGCCGGTACCCGCCGCCGCGGCCTCAACCCGGACGGCAGCATCAACCTGGATCTGGACGGCCGCATCGAGCTGGAGCTGCGTCAGGACGAGAAAGAGGTGGCCGAGCACCTGATGCTGGTGGATCTGGGCCGCAACGACATCGCCCGCATCTCCGCCCCCGGCACCCGCTACGTCAAGGATCTGCTGAAAGTGGATCGCTACAGCCACGTCATGCACCTGGTCTCCCGGGTGGTGGGCACCCTTCGCGCCGACCTTGACGCCCTGCACGCCTACCAGGCCTGCATGAACATGGGCACCCTGACCGGTGCCCCCAAGCTGCGCGCCAGCGAGCTTATCCGCATGGTGGAAGGCAAGCGTCGCGGCAGCTACGGCGGCGCCGTGGGTTACCTGAACGGCGCAGGGGAGATGGACACCTGCATCGTCATCCGCTCCGCCTTCGTGAAAGAGGGGGTCGCCCATGTCCAGGCTGGCGCCGGGGTGGTCTATGACTCCAAACCCCAGGCCGAGGCGGACGAGACCCGCGCCAAGGCGGCGGCCGTGCTGGCCGCCATCGCTGCCAGCCATGGCACCTCCCTGCAGGCCCTCAGCGCCCAGCAGGAACAACACAAGGACGTGAGCCATGACTAACATCTTCCTGCTCGACAACTTCGACTCGTTCACTTACAACGCTTTGGCCGACCAGTTCCGCACTTCGAAGGAGCAGTCCCATGACTAATATCTTCCTGCTCGACAACTTCGATTCATTCACTTACAACCTCGTCGACCAGTTCCGCACCCTGGGCTACCCGGTGCGCATCTACCGCAACAGCCTGCCTGCGAGCCGCATCATGCAGGAGATCGACGCCTGCGAAGGGGACGCCGTGCTGGTGCTCTCCCCGGGGCCGGGCGCACCCCATGAGGCGGGCTGCCTCATCGATCTCATCAAGCTGGCCCGGGGCCGGGTGCCCATCCTCGGCATCTGCCTCGGTCATCAGGCCCTGTGCGAAGCCTACGGCGGCACCGTCGGGGCGGCGGGGGAGATCGTCCACGGCAAGCGCTCGCTGATTGAGCACAACGGTCATGGCGCCTTCGCGGGGCTGCCGAGCCCCTTGCCGGTGGCCCGCTACCACTCCCTGGTGGCCACCTATGTGCCACAAGAGTTGCAGGTGATTGCCCACTATCAGGGCATGCCCATGGCCATAGAGCAGCGTGACGAGCGGGTGCTGGGCTTCCAGTTCCACCCGGAATCCATCATGACCAGCGAAGGGGCCCGCCTGCTCACCCAGGCCCTCGCCCATGTCACCCGTCCAGAAAGCCACGTGCGGTAAGGAAGAGACCATGCATCAACATCTCAACACCCTCTATCAGGGTCAGTCTCTCACCCGCGACGCCGCCCGCGACGCCTTCGGCCAGGTGGTTCGTGGTGAAGTGGATCCCATCGTGCTCGCGAGCCTTTTGACCGCCCTCAAGATCAAGGGGGAGACCCCGGAGGAGATCGCCGGCGCCGCCGAGGCGCTGTTGGCCGAAGCCCGCGACTTTCCGCGCCCGGACTATGCCTTCTGCGACATCGTCGGCACCGGGGGAGACGGCCTCAACACCATCAACGTCTCCACCACCTCGGCCCTGGTGGCCGCCGCCTGCGGCCTGAAAGTGGCCAAGCACGGCAACCGCTCGGTCTCGAGCAAGTCGGGGTCGAGCGATCTGCTCGATAAAATGGGCATCAAGCTCGACATGAGCCCGGCCCAGGCCCGCCGCTGCCTGGACGAGCTCGGGGTCTGCTTCCTGTTCGCCCCCCAGTACCACGCCGGGGTACGCCACGCCATGCCGGTGCGCCAGGCCCTCAAGACCCGCACCCTGTTCAACGTGCTGGGGCCGCTCATCAACCCCGCTCGCCCCAGCTTCCAGCTGATGGGGGTCTATGCCCCCGAGCTGGTGCGCCCCATCGCCGAAACCCTGCTGGCACTCGGCCTGAAAACCGGTATGGTGGTGCACGGCGCCGGTCTCGACGAGATTGCCATCCACGGCCCGACCCAGGTGGCGGAAATCCGTGACGGCGAAATTCGCGAGTACTTGCTCACCCCGGCGGACTTTGGCCTCGACACCTACCCGGTCAGCGCCATCCAGGGCGGTGAGCCCGAGGAGAACCGCGCCATCACCGCCGCCATCCTGGAAGGACGCGGCAGCCCGGCCCACAACGCCGCCATCGCCGCCAACGTGGCGCCGCTCCTGGTCATGGCGGGCGAGGCCCCGGACTTTAGGCAGGCCGCCGCCCGGGTGCTGGCGGTGCTGGCAAGCGGCCAGGCCGCCCTCCTCGCCCGGGATCTCGCTACCCTGAGCCATCAGGAGGCATGATGTCAGCCACCACCACAGCGTGCCCCAGGGGCACTCACCCAGAACGCCCGACGGGCAACAGCCAGCTTCGCAAGGATAACGAGATGTCAGATGTCATTGCTCCCCACGCCTTTCTGAACATGGCCTCCATCAGCCAGACCATCCTCGGCAAGATCGTGGCGGCCAAGCAGGAGTGGGTCGCCGCCCGCAAGGAGAGCCAGCCCCTGGCGAGCTTCCAGGACGCGCTGACCCCAAGCGATCGGGATTTCGAGGGGGATCTGCGCAAAGGCTCCACCCGCTTCATTCTGGAGTGCAAGAAGGCCTCCCCCTCCAAGGGCTTGATCCGGAATGACTTCAGCCCGGAGGCCATCGCCGACATCTATGGCCACTACGCCACCGCCATCTCGGTGCTGACGGACGAGAAGTTCTTCCAGGGGGATTTCGCCTTCCTGCCCCGGGTACGCGGCCGCGTCCAGCAGCCGGTGCTCTGCAAGGACTTCATGATTGACCCCTATCAGGTCTATCTGGCCCGCCACTATCAAGCGGACGCCATCCTCCTGATGCTCTCCGTGCTCACCGACGAGGGGTATCGCGCCCTGTTCAACGTGGCGAAAGAGTTGGGCCTCGGGGTGCTCACCGAGGTGAGCAACGAGGAGGAGCTGACCCGCGCCATCGACCTCGGCGCCCCGGTGATTGGCATCAACAACCGGGATCTGCGGGATTTGAGCGTCGATCTTGCCCGCACCCGGCAGCTGGCGGCCAGGATCCCGGGGGATCGGGTGGTGATCAGCGAATCCGGCATCAACCACCGCGCCCAGGCGGCGGCCCTGCGCCACCACGCCAAGGGCTTCCTGGTGGGATCTTCCCTCATGGCGGAGCCGGATCTGGAGGCCGCGGTGCGCAAACTCGTGCTCGGCCAGAACAAGGTGTGCGGCCTGACCCGTCCCGAGGACGCCGCCGCCGCCCATCAGGCGGGGGCCGTGTTCGGCGGCCTCATCTTTGTGGCGAAAAGCCCGCGCTACGTGGACATTCCCGCCGCCCGCGCCGTGATGGCGGGTGCGCCGCTCTCTTACGTCGGGGTGTTTCGCAATGCCCAGCCCGCCACCATCGCCAAGACGGTGGAGGCGCTGGGGCTCGCCGCCGTGCAACTGCACGGGGATGAAGATGCCGCCTATGTCGAGACCCTGCGCCCCCTGCTGCCGGCAGGCTGCCAGATCTGGAAAGCGGTTGGAGTCACAAGTGGCGAGACCCTGCCCACCCTCGACTACCCGGCGGATCGCCTGCTGCTGGATACGAAAGTCGGCAGCCAGAGCGGCGGCACCGGTCAGGCGTTCGACTGGACTCTGCTGGCCGGGCTCGACAAGAGCAAACTGATGCTGGCGGGGGGCCTCAACCCCGACAACGCCCTCGATGCCGCGCAAGTTGGCTGTGTGGGCCTTGATTTCAACTCCGGGGTGGAGAGTGCCCCGGGCAGGAAGGATGCTCACAAGCTGGCGGCGGCCTTTGGCGCCCTGCGCCAACTGTGAGCTCCCCCGTGACTCATTCAACGAATTAATGAACTGCATTTGCCCATAAGCACAAGGAATAATGTATGACCCTGCTCAATCCGTTTTTTGGTGAATTTCGTCGATGACATGTATGTGCCCCAGCCATACGCCTCAGCCCGCCAAGGCTCATACCTGATCTCAATTGCAGAATGTAAAGGAAGATAACCATGACCCTGCTCAATCCGTTTTTCGGTGAATTTGGTGGTATGTATGTGCCCCAGATCCTCATCCCCGCCCTGCTCCAGCTGGAGAAGGCCTTCGTCGATGCCAAGGATGATCCGGCCTTCGTCGCCGAGTTTCAGGCGCTCCTGACCGAGTACGCCGGTCGCCCGACGCCGCTCACCCTCACCCGCAATTTGACCAAGGGCACCAAGACCCGCCTCTACCTCAAGCGTGAGGACCTGCTGCACGGCGGCGCCCACAAGACCAACCAGGTGCTGGGTCAGGCCCTGCTCGCCAAGCGCATGGGCAAGCACGAGATCATCGCCGAGACCGGCGCCGGTCAGCACGGTGTGGCCACTGCGCTGGCCTGCGCCCTGCTCGGCCTCAAGTGCCGGGTCTACATGGGGGCCAAGGATTGCGAGCGCCAGAAGCCCAACGTGTTTCGCATGAAGCTGATGGGTGCCACCGTGATCCCGGTGCACTCCGGCTCCAGCACCCTCAAAGATGCCTGCAATGAGGCACTGCGGGACTGGGCTGCCAACTATGAAACCGCCCACTACCTGCTCGGCACCGCCGCCGGCCCCCACCCCTTCCCCACTATCGTGCGGGAGTTCCAGAAGATGATCGGGGAAGAGGCCAAAGCCCAGTGCTTCGAAAAAGAAGAGCGCCTGCCGGATGCGGTGATCGCCTGCGTTGGCGGCGGCTCCAATGCCATCGGCATGTTTGCGGACTTTATCGATGAGCCTTCCGTGCGCCTTATCGGGGTCGAGCCCGGTGGTCACGGCATCGAGAGCGGCGAGCACGGCGCGCCGCTGGGTCACGGCAGCAAGGGGGTCTTCTTTGGCATGCACTCCTTCCTGATGCAGGACAACCAGGGCCAGATCCAGGAGTCCTACTCCGTCTCGGCGGGGCTGGACTTCCCCTCCGTCGGCCCCCAGCACGCCCACCTGGCCGCCATCGGCCGCGCCGAGTACCCCTCGGTGACCGACAAGGAGGCGCTGGACGCCTTCCAGGAGCTGGCCAAATCCGAAGGCATCATCCCGGCGCTGGAGTCCTCCCACGCCCTGGCTCATGCCCTCAAGATGGCCCGCAGTGAACCGGAAAAAGAGCAGGTGCTCATCGTCAACCTCTCCGGCCGTGGCGACAAAGACATCTTCACCGTTGCCGACATCTTTGAAAAAGAAGGAACCTTGTCATGAACCGTTACGCACAACTCTTCTCCCGTCTGGACAAGGCCAATCAGGGCGCCTTCGTGCCCTTCGTGATGCTGGGTGACCCCACCCCCGAATTGTCCCTGGCCATCGTCGATGCCCTGGTCGAAGGGGGCGCCGACGCCCTCGAACTCGGCATTCCCTTCTCCGATCCGGTGGCGGACGGCCCCACCATTCAGGGTGCCGCCCTGCGTGCCTTTGCCAGCCACACCACCCCGGATGACTGCTTCGGCCTGCTCGCCCGCATCCGCGCCAAGTACCCACAGCTGCCCATTGGCCTCTTGGTCTACGCGAACCTGGTCTATGTGCGCCACATCGACGGCTTCTACGAGAAGTGCCAGCAGGCGGGGGTGGACTCCGTGCTGGTGGCGGACGTGCCGGTGCAGATGTGCGAACCCTACAAGGCGGCCGCCGACAAGTTCGGCATCGACAGCATCTTTATCGCCCCGCCCAACGGCGATGCCGAGACGCTCAAGGCCGTGGCGGAGCTGGGCTCCGGTTACACCTATCTGGTGAGCCGCGCCGGCGTGACCGGTGCCGAGACCAAGGCCGGCATGCCGGTGGAGGGCCTCATCAACACCCTGCGCGAGTTCAACGCCCCCCCCGCCCTGCTCGGCTTTGGCATCAGCGAACCGGCCCAGGTACGTGATGCCATCAAGGCTGGCGCCGCCGGTGCCATCTCGGGTTCGGCAGTGGTGAAGATCATCGAGACCCACCACCAGAACCCGGAGCATATGCTCACTCGCCTGAAGGAGTTTGTGGAAGGGATGAAGGCCGCGACCAATCGATAAGGGGCGGCATGGGTCAGATGCCATTGGCCATGTTTGCAAAAAGGGAGCCCACTTGGGCTCCCTTTTGTTATCCGGCGTCAGCGATTGGCTTCTCTGTAGGTCTGATTAGCGAAGCGTAATCAGACGTTCGCGACCTTGATGTGGTGGCGCGGCTTCGCCATGCAATGGAGCACCGTAGGGTGCAATAAGCGCAGCGCATTGCACCGCAAGAAATCGTCTGTTCCACGACGACAGACTCTCGCCGAATTCCCGAGCCAGCGGTTGAGCCCTTGATGCGGTGCGGCTTCGCCGCATGGAACGCGAGGGCTCCGCCCTCGACAGGGTTTCGCCCGCCCTTCGGGCCGGGGCGAGTGACTTTGGAAAGACCCGCTCTCTTTGGCAAATAACACCAAAGGTCTTCTCCCCCGCTTATTCGCCCGACTGATGTCGGGTTCCTTCGGCTCACCCTCTTGTCCAACGGCACGCGCCGATGGGCCGTCCATGGCCCAACGCCACTCGCTCGGCATCCTGCCTCGCGGCCTGGACAAGAGGGCTCGCCTCAACGAATAAGAGGGGGATCAAAACCGTGCCCGCCTGAGGCTATCGTGCAACCGTGAACAAGCCCCCTCTCCCCTTGGGAGAGGGCTGGGGTGAGGGTAACTTTGCATTCCCGGCCAAATGCGTTGATCACCCAAAGCACAATCGATGACTAATTTATTGATCCAACACAGATTCCCGCCAAAACACGCTTCTCAAGGCGCCCCCCTCCCCCTTAAGATAGCCAAACGACAATCTCTCTCGGGAGCACACCATGGCTGCGATTGTTGCTATCTCGCAGGTTAACAGCAGCGAACTGGGGTCTGCCACTCAGGGGCGGTAGCGTGGTTGTTGTAGGTTGGTGCAGAGCGGATCGAAGACCAACAGGCGAGCATAATTGCGCTAACCTACGATTTTTAGCCAAATACACGATATGTTTTTTATACAGTGGTAATGAAAGAGTAAAAGATGAGGTCAAGTGAATACATGCAAGAATCAGATACAGACTGTTAATATTTTTATTTAATTTTATTTTTTCCGTGGAAACTATCTGGGCAGAGCATAGTGATACGAAAGACTCTGCTATCGGATTAGTGCCGCCTTCTATCTAATCACTGTTAGGCCTTCACAAGTTATGGCTGATCGCTACATAATTGACACTAATGTAGTACTTCAATATCCCGAAGTACTAGCAATGGCCGCCGGAAAAAAAATAGTTATTCCACAAGCGGTACTTGAAGAACTGCAACATGCGCGGTTGCGCGGAGTTCAGCGTGGGGTACAAGACGTGATTGCTGAAGCAATCGGGAAAGGTGCTCACGTTGCCCCAACTCCAGCAAGTATCAAACAAGAACCGATTGCTTCTGACAGGGCCGCTCAAAGGCTAAATGGTGCTGATATAGCCATTGCGCGGATAGCTATAGATTATGCCGATCGCATGGGGACCAAAGCAGTCTGTGTTGTTACAGCAGATCGTGCGCTTGTGGAATTCCTTGGCTCTAGGGGTATTAGCGCAATCAGTGGCCGTCAATTTCTGACCGAACCATCTATTGGCAAAGTAGATAAAGAAATTGAAGTAACAGCCAAGCAAATTATTTCCAATCAGCGGCGTTACCTGATTATTAGCTTTGTCCTTGGTATTGTTTCTGCGCTATTTGGTAATTTCGCGTTTTCAAATATTAAATACCTCATTACCACAATTTCCATTTGGGGCACATTGTTCGCGCTTCCTGTGCTTGGCATTGGCCTTTATTGGTACCGTGAGCGTTTTCGTCTGTCTTATGGAATTTTCGAGTTTATCGTTGGCGTAATCATGACCTACTACATATTCTTCCCAAACTTTGACTATTCAAAGCTTGGCCCAGTTGAAGCCATTCAAATTCTTGGTGGGCTATATGTCATGGTTCGTGGCCTAGATAATGTCGGAAAAGGCACTGAGGGAACGCGCATAGAACAGCTATGGAAAAAACTATTTTGAGCAAAAGCGTTCACGGCCTAACCCTACGCGCCAAGGGACGCGCCGCAAGCTGCGCGCCCCTGATCTAGCACGTTATGCGTTTCTCATTTATCGCTTGGGAACAACATGAAAAGAAAAGTTAAGCGCGAAAAGTAGCTTCCGGCGTTTGCAATTCACAAATCTGGGACACCCAACTTTCTGAGCAAGGTTTAGCATAGCCAACATTCAAAAAGATGGGCGTCCCAGCGCTGCTATCGGATGGCTTGCAGACACAATCGGGGTGAGAGCATTCAAACTGATACCTTTAAAAAGTTAGCCCCCCCCCTATTTCTGAGCAACGAAACCAAAATCAGGACACCCACCTTTATGAGCACAACCCTGCATAGCCAACACTAAAAAGGTGGGAGTCCCAGTGTTGCCTCCTATAAAAATATGAATGAGTAACAACTATGAATGAAGACTCAGAACCAACTGTATATGATTATATTAGTAAATACCATTTTCCAATTATTGGGTATGACCAGAAATCAGGTAAAGAAATACTTGTCGGAACATGTATTATTGTAAATTTACTTGATCGTTTTTTTCTTGTCACCGCATCTCATGTGATGAATGCTAGAGAAAATTTGAAAGATAAAGAATTATGGATATGGAATTTTTCAGATGGATGTAAGTTCACCATAACCGAAGATATAATCGGCGATGATAGTCTAGATTTGCCACACCACCATGATATCGCCGTTGTAGAGTTAAATGTTTCAAGATATGGTATTTTCAAAACCATCGATTTTCAGAGAAATTGTTTTATAGGATTGCACAGGATTATTGGTACAAAGTACTTTCAACCTGCCCTAGGTGAGGATACATTTCTTATTATTGCTGGCTACCCGAGCTCTATGAACAAACTTCTTAAAAATAGATACAAGAAACCAAAGTTATTAATTCATTCAACCGACCATTTTTTAGGTAAGATGTCTAATGATGTCATTGATGAGTTACTGACAATATCTGCAAGATGGGATGACGAAAATCTCGAGAATAAGGGAGCGAATCTTCCCGCCCCACAAGGTATGAGTGGAGGTGGGGTTTGGGTGTTGTCAAATAAATCCGAGTTCAACCCTCGTTTATATGCCATCTCTGTCGCATGCTTAAGTCGAGAAAAAAGAATAGTCGCTGTTAAAATGGCGGTTGTTTTGTCCATGATAAAGTGCTTCTTCCCAGATACTATTCTAGATAAAGTGAACCTACCTTTTAAACATGAGATTGTTTGTGATAAAAGCGTTAAATTATTTCGTGTGGAGTAGATATATAATTTTCTAGTGTTGCGGGTATTAATCGTTATCGAGGATAATATGAAAGCTAATTTATTGAAATAATAGCGCTGATTTGAGGTCAGTTGCTGAAACATTACTGATGATTCGTCATTATTTTTATTTAAACTCTTTGTCATAACACAAATCTGGGACACCCACCTTTCTGAGCGAGACGTCACATCGCCAGAACCCAAAAGATGGGTGTCCACGTTTTGATTTTTTTCTCAGCCACCATATATCCAACAACCCTTTCCAATCTCACCATTACCGCCCCCGTTTCCACACCCGCCACCCCATCAACACCAGCACAACTCCCGGCAGCCAGACCCAGTAGAGCTCGGAGAGGATCACCGCCTCACCTCGGGCGGTGAGATAGGCCTCCAGCTTGAAGGGAGCGACCCGGATCACCTGCCAGGGGGCAAAGAAACGCTCGTCACGCCACGGCCAGAGCCAGCCAACCCCCTTGCCACCTGTGGTGAGGGAATCGAGCAGGCTGTGGGAGAGCAAAGAGACCAGCAGAAACGACCAGACGGTGGCGGCGCTGGCCCGAAGATGGCGGTGAAACAGCATGGCCAGCGTGGGCAGGGCAAAGGCGAACAGCAATGAATGGGTAAAGCCGCGATGGCCAAAGACATGGCCATAGGCGACCCCCAGTTTGAAGGCGAGCACGTCGGCATCGGGCAGCATGGCGATGGCAACCCCCGCCAGCAGCAGACGCAGCGAGATAATCCGGCTGCCAAGCCCGAGTCCAAGGCAGATAGGTACGGCGGCATGGGTGACTATGGTGGGCATAGAGTGAAGCTCCAACTGAAAACTGGTGCTTACCCTAATCCCGTTCGGTGAAGTGAACATGAAGTGCACTGCGGCTCTGCAAGCGACATCCTCCCGGCCCCTCGATCATCCCCCAGACCATCCCTCACCAACTTTTCCGCCCTAAAAAGTGAACTCCTCTACACTTTTTATCTCAACCAGCACCAGGACCATAAAAAGTGCATCATCGTACACTTTTGATTGCTGTTTGCTCTTACCATAGGTTAAGGTGTAACAACCTACACTTTTTCCCGTGATCATGATGGCAGACGCATCGTTGCAAACCGGCCCGAAAGAACTGGATCCCGCCTCGCTGGGGCTGGCGATCCGCGAGAGACGCAAGGCCGCCAGGATGACCCAGGAGGTGACGGCCTCACTGTGCGGCATCTCCAAGAAGACCCTGATCAAGATTGAAAAGGGGGGGGATGTCTACCTCTCGACCCTGTTGCAGGTAATGAAGGCGCTGGGGCTGCACTTGCAACTGGTGCAGGAAACGGGCTCACAGGCAACAAGCGGCAACAGCCAACCCGAGGTCGGTGATGATGAATGGTTCTGAGCGCCATCGGCTGGAACTTCGGCTGGGTAACCAGCTGATCGGCCATCTCGAGTATGACTCCAGCCAGGATGCGTTTCAGCTCGGCTATACACCTGAGTGGCAGGCGCGTGGCTTCCCGCTCTCCCCCCCACTGGCGCTGGATGGATCGGCCAGCAGTGCCCAGATCCGGGCGTATCTCGGCAACTTGCTGCCTGAAAATCGCGGGCTGGACCATCTGATTGAGGCGCTCTCCGTTTCGCGCAGCAATCTCTTTGCCCTGATCCACGGCATCGGCCGCGATGTCTCCGGGGCTGTCACCTTTACCCTGCCCGCAGAGCCCGACGTCCCCACCCGGTTTCGCCCCATCACCCCAGAGGAGCTGTTGCTGCGCCTCGAACAGCCCGAGATCTGGCCGCTGGAAGTCTGGGATGGTCGCCCCCGCCTCTCGGTTGCGGGTGTGCAGGCCAAGCTCAACCTGCTGCGACTCGAGGGGGCGCTGGGATTTGGCGAGGGCGAGCTCTGTTCCACCCACCTCCTCAAGTTCGAGCATCACCCTCATCTGGTGATCAATGAGTTTGTGACCATGGGGCTGGCCGCACTGCTGGGCATGCCGGTGGCGCGGGTCGAACTGCACAGGGTCGGCCAAGGCGATAAGTCCCACCGAGGTTTGCTGGTAGAACGCTTCGATCGGCGCCTCGATGAAGATGGCTTGAGGGTGCGCCGTCGCCATATGATCGATGCCTGTCAGGGGCTGGGGTTTCCCGTCGCCCGAAAATATGAACGCAACTTCGGTGACGGGCGAGACGTGGCCCATATTCGGGAAGGGGTGAGCCTGCCACGGCTGTTCAGTCTCAGCGCACTTTGCGTCAATCCGGCGCAGGCCAGACTGGACATGCTGCAATGGCTGCTCTTCAACCTCTGCGTCAACAATCACGATGCCCACGGCAAGAACTACAGCTTCTTCGTATCAAAAGCAGGGCTGATGCCCACCCCCTGGTACGATCTGGTCAATGTGGGGCTTTACCCCGAGTTCAACCAGCATCTGGCCATGGCCATAGGCGACGAGTTTGCTCCCGAGGCGGTCAACGCATGGCAGTTGCTGGAGATGGCCGAGGCATGCGAGCTGCCCAAACGCCTGTTGCAGCAGACCTTGCACAAGATGGCCAGCGACATACTGCATCAGCTTGATGCCGCCATCGCCCTGGTTGAGACAGACAATCCCGCCGAGCTGGCTTATCTGGCACGTTACAGAGACGACGTTGAGCACCGTTGCGACCATTTTCAGGCGCAGGCGACGCTGTTGCCCGAGCTGCAACTGTAGCCTGGACTTGCCACTCCTATGGGACGCAACCCAGCCTTGAGCCCATGGCGGGCATTGCCTACAATGACCCACTTTTTATCACACTCAGGTCTATAAAATGAGCGACAACAAACCTGCACTGCCCGACCGTCTGGCGGCCAACCCGCGCAGCCCGCACCATGTGGCGGAGTGTTTCGAGCACGAGATCGGCATTCGCGTGAACGGCAAGGAGCGCACCAATGTCGAGGAGTACTGCATCAGCGAAGGTTGGGTGAAGATCCCCTCCCCCAAGGCCAAGGATCGCTACGGCAACCCCATGCTGATCACCGTCAAGGGCACCGTCGAGGCTTTCTACGCCTAAGCGGCCCTGACCGCGCGCCCCGTCGGGCCCGCCGCCATGCGGTTCAGAACACCGGCCTTGCGCCGGTGTTCTGCTTTTGGGCTGGCCCAGGGTTACAGGCGCCTCTCTTTCTTTGCTCTCTGTTGCCTTCCTGTTTCTTCCTTTCCCTCCCTTTCTTTCGCCTTTTCCTTTTCATCTGGGCCCTGATCCGGCTGGCGAGCCGCCTTTGGCATCCAGGCAGGGAGGCGCTCCTGTCATCCCTGCCGGTTTACCCAGGCCATCACAGCATCACTCACCCTCGGGAGCACGACTTGCCGCCCTGCCAGCGTTGCAGCGCAGCCCCCGCCAGCACCAGCAGGATGCCGAGCAGATCGCTCGCGGCCAGCCGTCCGGCCAGGGCATCGAGCAGGGCGCCCCCCGCCAGCTGGCCCGTGACGATGAGCAGGGCGCAGGCCAGGGCGCCGATCCGACCGATGGCCCAACTGCTGATGGCGACGAACAGCGCCCCCAGCACCCCGCCGAGCAGCAGCCAGGGATCGAGCCCGGCTAGCCGCTCCCAGGGTGCCCCTTTGAGGATGAGCAGGGCGCCGAGCAGCCCGAAGCCGAGCAGGTGGTTGGCAAGGGAGGCCGTCATGGCGCCCCGGGCGCTGGCGAGGCGGCCATTGAGGGTGCGCGACAGGCTCACCGCCACGCCGTTCAGCAGTCCCAACAGGATCAGAAGGGTCATGGTGTTTCTCCTAGCCGAGCACGATAAACAGGGCGCCGGCCATCACCAGCAGGGCGGCGAGCGCGTCCTTTCCCGAGGGGCGGCGGCGAGCCAGTCCGAGCCAGCCGAGGCCATCGCACAGGGCACCAAACAGCAGCTGGCCGAGCAGCAGCAGGGCCAGGGTGCCCGCCATGCCGAGGGGCGAGTTGAGGCAGAGGGCCGCCAGCACCACGGTGAGCGCCCCCGGCAGACCGCCGAGCCAGGCCCAGGGCGGGGCCGCCTCCGGCGTCGGGGGCCTTGGGGAGAGCCACCACAGGAGCCCGGCCACCAGGCTGCCGACCCCGTGGGCCAGCCAGCTCGCGAGCCAGGGGTCGGTGGCGCGGGACAGGGCGCCGTTCTGGGCGATCATCAGCGCCAGCAGCAGGCCGGCGGCGAAGGCGGCCAGGGCACCCAGGGTCTGGCCAAGTGTCTGGCCGAGGGCGGGGCGGCCGGGGCCGCGGTCAACAAGCGGGGGGATCATGGGGTTGCTCCTTGGTTGAACTGACGAGCAGGGTAAATTGTTTTTGATTTGGGGATAATCTACCCTCCTGGAACAACATTGTTTCCATATCGAGAACAACATGAACCAGGAAGCCTTCGCCCTGCTCCCCGCCTTCGTCGCCGTGGTGGAGTCGGGCACCTTCTCCGGCGCCGCCCGTCAGCTCGGCCTCAGCAAGTCGGTGCTGAGCAAGAAGGTGAGCCAGCTCGAGCAGGCCCTCGGCTGCCAGCTCCTCTATCGCACCACCCGTTCCCTCACCCTCACCGAGGCGGGGGAGCGCTACTTCGAGACGGTGCGCCATGCAGTGCGCCTGGCCAGCGACGGGGAAGATGCCATCGGCGCCCTGCAATCGGCCCCCCGCGGCCTGCTGCGGGTGACGGTGCCCATGGTCTATGGCCGGCGCCACATCGCCCCCCTTGTCCCCGAGTTTCTCGCCCTTCACCCCGAGGTGCAGTTGCAGCTGGAGATGAGCGACGCCCGGCAGGATCTGGTGGCCGAGGGGTTCGACGTGGCGGTGCGCATCGGCGAGCTGGAGGATTCGAGCCTGGTCGCCCGCCGCCTCGCCCCCTGTCTCAGCACCCTGTGCGCCGCCCCCGCCTACCTGGCGCAGGCCGGCACGCCCCGCACCCCGGCGGATCTCGAGCGCCACAACTGCCTCTTCTACTCCCTGTTTCGCGGCGGCACCCAGTGGCGGCTGCACGGGCCCGAAGGAGAGGTGGCCATCACCCCCAGGGGCAATTTCGAGGTCAACAACAGCGATGCCATCCACACCGCGCTGCTGGCGGGGCTTGGCATCGGCAACATGCCGGACTTCATCGTGGCGCGGGATCTCGCCATCGGGCGGCTGGTGCCCGTCCTGCCAGACCATGCCCTGCCCGAGCACGGCATCTGGTGCGTCTATCCCAAGCGCCGCCACCTGCCCGCCAAGGTGGCGGCCTGGCTGGCCTTCCTGCAGGCGCGTCTGGGGCTGCGCTGAGGGGGGCATCGGGATAACCGGAACGGTTCACGTTTTTTTCATCGGGAAGGGAGTAGAGTAGGCAGCAAACCAAGCATCTGTTTTTATTGGAAAAGCATTCAGGGGACGAGCCAAGGCATCGCGCCCCGCACCCCACAGGGAGCCCCATGATGAATAAAACCGCGATTGCCCTGACCCTCACCAGCCTGCTGACGCTGCCGCTCGTTATCTCATCCGATGCCTGGGCCGCCCCGGTGCGCTCCCTGCAAAAGGAGCAGAATTACGAGCAGTTCATCAGCAAGCGCCAGGTGGTGGATCAGCTGCTGGCAGACGCCGCCCGCATCTTCCACTCCCCCGCCCGGGTCTCCGATGCGGGCTTTACCGCCAAGATGCCGAGCAACATGGAGCAGGTGACTACCCTGCTGCTGGAGGCCCACCAGCTTGAGCCCTATCGCACCGATCTGCTCATCTCGGCGGCCAACGCCCAGATCTACAACGGCAACGTGGACAGGGCCATCGCCCTGTTCGAGCAGGCCCTCACCGCCGCCCCGGACGATCTGGACATCAACACCTATCTGGCCACCTGGCAGCGCTTCAAGGGCAACCAGGCCAAATCCGATGGCTACCTCAAGCGGGTCGGCGAGCTCAATGCCGGTCGCGCCGCCGACTTGCAGCGACTGTTCGCCACCGTGGACAGGGTGGTCGCCACCCCCCTCAAGGAACGTCAGGGACGGGGCGAGAAGAAGGGGCGCCGCGCCATCGTCACCCTGGGCTATGCCCTCAATCCCGACGGCTCCATGCACGACATCCTGCTGGGACGCCTCGAGACCACCCGCGCCCTGGCCCAGGCCGATCCGGCGGCCCTCGTCATCCTCACCGGCGGCGTGCCCCAGAACCGCCAGACCGAGGGCAAGCTGATGGCGGACTGGCTGGCGAAAAAGGGCATCGACCGCTCCCGCATCATCGAGGAGAACTACGCCACCAGCACGGTGGAGAACGCCCTCTACAGCGGCTATGCCCTCGCCCGCCACGAGATTGAGTTCGCCACCCTGGTGAGCTCGGCGAGCCATGTGCGCCGGGGCCAGACCCTGCTGGAAATCGCCTGCTGGCAGAGCGGCCCGGCGAACATCCGCATCGACAGCGTCGCCTACCCGGACAAGCCCCTCTCCGCTCTGGCCAAGGCAAGCCCGGAGGAACTGCTTGGCATCTACCGGGACGCCCTGCGTACCTATGGCCTGTGGAGCTACCGCTCGGCCCCGCTGGTGGAGCGCTGATCCCCCGGCCCCGCCACCCTGGCGGGGCCTTTTCCTCTCTTCCCCCTGCCAGTCACTGCGCCCCCTGGGGGCTGGCCCTTGGCCCCTTGCGCCAGCCACCCGATAGACGGCGGGTGAGCAAGCTATCCACTTTCTGGCATATCTCAATCAGATCATTGATTTACCGTTCTTTTTCTAAGAACCAAACGGCATGAGAGCACCCTTCTCGTTCCTTCGCCACCGGGGATGTTCAGATAAAGATGTGGCTTCCAACACCCCCAACAAGGAAGTGCATCATGACAGCAAAAGGCATCTCTCTGTGGCTCGCGGCCTCCATGCTGCTCGGCCAGTCCGCCCAGGCCCTCGACGTCACCGTGGCCTACCAGACCTCCGCCGAACCCGCCAAGGTGGCCCAGGCCGACAACAGCTTCGCCAGGGAGAGCGGCGCCACCGTGGATTGGCGCAAGTTTGACAGCGGCGCCACCGTGGTACGGGCGCTCGCCTCCGGCGACGTGCAGATAGGCAACATCGGCTCCAGCCCCCTGGCAGTGGCGGCGAGCCAGAACCTGCCCATCGAGGTGTTCCTGCTCGCCTCCAAGCTCGGGGAGTCCGAGGCCCTGGTGGTGAAGCAGGGGCTCGCGAAACCCGAGGATCTCGCGGGCAAGCGCATCGCCGTGCCCTATACCTCCACCACCCACTACAGCCTGCTGGCGGCCCTCAAGCACTGGAACGTCGACCCCGCGACGCTGCAGATCGTCAACCTGCAACCACCGGCCATCATCGCCGCCTGGCAGCGGGGCGACATCGACGGCGCCTATGTCTGGGCCCCCGCCCTCAACCAGCTCACCAAGGAGGGCAAGGTCCTGACCGACTCCGCCCAGGTGGGTGACTGGGGGGCGCCGACCCTGGACGTCTGGGTGGTGCGCAAGGACTTTGCCAAGGCCCACCCCGAAGTGGTGCAGGCCTTCGTCAACAGCACCCTGGCCGCCCAGCAGGCCTACCTCGCCAACCCCGATGGCTGGCTGACCCAGCCTGACAACCTCGGCAAGCTCTCGGCCTTGAGCGGCGTCCCCGAGGCGGACGTTCCCGCGCTGGTGAAGGGCAACACCTACCTCGATGCGAAGGCCCAGAGCGCCGAGCTCGGGCGCCTCGTCAACCAGACCATCATCGACACCGCCCGCTTCCTCGAGAGCCAGGGCAAGGTCGCGAACGCCGCCTCGGACTACCGCCAGTTCGTGACCGATCGCTTCGTGAAAGCCGTGGCCCAGTAAATCCAAGGAGACGACCATGCTGCAGCTCTCTCATCTGTGTGCCGAGTACGCCGGCAGGCGGGTGCTCGACAACATCAACCTCTCCCTGTCCGAGGGGGAGCTGATGGTGGTGCTGGGGCCCTCGGGCTCGGGCAAGACGACCCTCCTCAACCTGGTGGCGGGCTTCGAGCCTTGCCACCACGGCCAGATAAGCCTTGAGGGCAAGCCGGTCACCGGCCCCGGCGCCGAGCGCGGCGTGGTGTTCCAGAGCGAGGGGCTGCTGCCCTGGCGAAACGTGCGAGACAACGTGGCACTCGGCCTGCAGCTGGCGGGCGTGCCCAGTGCCGAACGCACCGAACAGGCCCGGGCACTGCTGCGTCAGGTGGGGCTGGAGGGGGCCGGCGATCGCGCCATCTGGCAGCTCTCCGGCGGCCAGCGCCAGCGGGTCGGCATCGCCCGGGCCCTGGCCACCCAGCCCCGCCTGCTCCTGCTGGACGAGCCCTTCGGCGCCCTGGACGCCTTCACCCGGGAGCAGATGCAGACTCTGCTGCTGCGCCTGTGGCACGAGCACCGGCGTCAGGTGCTGCTCATCACCCACGACATCGAGGAGGCCATCTTCATGGCCACCGATCTGGTGCTGCTCTCCCCCTCCCCCGGGCGGGTGACGGAGCGGCTGACCCTGGATTTCGGTCGCCGCTTCGCCGCCGGGGAGCCCTGCCGCAGCATCAAGTCCGATCCGGCCTTCATCGAGCGCCGTGAATACGTGCTGGAACGGGTGTTCGCAGAGCGGGAGGCCTTCGCATGACTCTCGTCCTCGCCCGGCAACGGGATGTCACCCACGCACGGGCAGCGGGCTGGCCCCTGCCCCGCCGTCTGACCCTGAGCCTCGCCACCCTGCTCGTGCTGCTGGCCCTGTGGTGGCTGGTGGCCCACTTCGGCTGGGTCGATCCCCTGTTCCTGCCGCCCCCACAGCGGGTGCTGGCACAGCTCATCACCATCGCAGGCCCTATGGGCTTTATGGATGCCACCCTGTGGCAACACCTGGGGGCCAGCCTGGGGCGCATCCTGGTGGCGCTCGCTGCCGCGGCGTTCTTTGGCATCACGGTGGGCATCGCCATGGGGCTCTCCCCCACGGTGCGCGGCGTGCTGGATCCCCTCATCGAGCTCTACCGCCCGGTGCCGCCGCTCGCCTACCTGCCACTCATGGTGATCTGGTTTGGCATCGGTGAAACATCGAAGGTGCTGCTCATCTATCTGGCCATCTTCGCGCCCGTGGCCCTGGCGACCCTGGCGGGGGTGCAGAGCGCCAACGCGGTGCGAGTGCGGGCGGCCCAGGCGCTGGGCGCATCCCGGTCCCAGGTGCTCTGGCACGTGATCCTGCCCGGCGCCCTGCCGGACATCCTGACCGGGCTGCGCATCGGGCTCGGGGTGGGCTGGTCCACCCTGGTGGCGGCCGAGCTTATCGCCGCCACCCGGGGGGTGGGCTTCATGGTGCAATCCGCCGGCGAGTTTCTCGCCACCGACGTGGTGCTGGCGGGCATCCTGGTGATCGCCCTGATCGCCTTCGTACTGGAACTGGGCCTGCGCGCCCTGCAGCGCAGGCTCACCCCCTGGCATGGAGAAGGACAATGAGCCACAGGCTGACCGCTATTCTTCGCCTCCCTTTCCTATTGGCATCGGGCCTTCACGCCCCCAGACATGGAGCAAGACCATGACCGACAAGTTGACCATTACCCCCCTCGGCCCCCACATCGGCGCCGTCATCGCCGGCGTCAATCTGGCCGAGCCCCTGAGCCAGGGGCAGTTCGAGCAGCTCCATCGCGCCCTGCTCAAATACCAGGTGCTGTTCTTTCGCAACCAGCCCATCACCCCGCGAGCCCAGCGGGCGCTGGCGAACCGCTTCGGGGATCTGCACATCCACCCCGTCTACCCCCACACGGAGGAGGCCGAGGAGATCATCGTGCTAGATACCCACGACGACAATCCGCCGGACAACGACAACTGGCACACCGACGTGACCTTTATCGAGACTCCCCCGGCACTGGCCATTCTGGCCGCCAAGCAGTTGCCCCCCACCGGGGGGGACACCCTCTGGGCCAGCGGCATCGCGGCGCTGGCGGCCCTCTCCCCGCCCCTGCAAACCCTGCTGGCAGGGCTGGAAGCCGAGCATGACTTCACCAAGTCCTTCCCGGCCCATCGCCATGATGACAGCGAGGAGGCGCGCCAGCGCTGGCAGGCGGCCGTGGCCCGTCACCCGCCCCTGCGCCACCCGGTGATCCGCACCCATCCGGTGAGCGGCCGTCAGGCCCTGTTCGTCAACGAGGGGTTCACCACCCGGCTGCCCGGGCTGCCCCCCAAAGAGAGCGACGCCCTGCTCGGCTTTCTGTTCGAGCACATCACCCGCCCTGAGTTCCAGGTGCGCTGGCGCTGGCAGGAGAACGACATCGCCATCTGGGACAACAGGGTGACCCAGCACTATGCCAATGCCGACTACCTGCCGGCCCGCCGGGTGATGCACAGGGCCACCATTCTCGGGGACAAGCCCTTCTGGCGCCCGGGCTGAACATCCCCCATGGAGAGCGACCATGAGATAACGCCCAGCAAAAAGCCCGCCGGCTGGCGGGCTTTTTCATCATCTGACGGGCCTGGGTGTTGCCATCGGCCCTTGCGCTCCGGCCACCAGGGTGAAGCCCCGATGGCCGGTCTCAGCCCTTGAGCTCCAGCACGGTGGTGAAGCCTCCGAAGATCATGCGGGCGCCGTCAAACGGCATGGTCTGGTGCAGGGGATTGGCGGGGTCCATCCTGGGGTCCTGCATCATCTTGCCCATGGCGTCGTCCCGCACCGCCTTGCTCGGCCATTCCACCCAGGAGAAGACCACGGTTTCATCCTCCCTGGCCGCCACCGCCCGATAAAAGTCGGTCTGCTTGCCGTGGGGCACGTCGTCCCCCCAGCACTCCAGCACCCGGGTGGCGCCGTATTCGAGGAAGATGGGGTCAAACTGCCCCGCATGATCGATCAGGGCCTGCTTGTTGGCCGTCGGCACGGCGAGCACGAATCCGTCCACGTATGACATCAGAGGTTCCTCCTGTGAGTGAGGATCTCAGCATAGCAGCCGCCCTTCAGCCCGCGCTCTGCGCCGCCAGCCATCAAAAAGAGACCAGCCGCTCCAGATCGCTGCGGGTCAGGCGCTTGCTGTCCACCTTCACGTAGAGGGAGTGCTCCTCGCGTACCAGCAGCACGTCGCTCACCCCCTCGCAGGCGCGGATCCGCTGCTCCAGGGCCGGGGTGGCCTCGACCCCTTCCGGCAGCACGATGCGCAGGCTGCTCACATAGGGGGGCTCGGCCATGGTGAGGCTCACCCCGAGCCAGGCAAGGGCCAGGGCGGCGCAACCGCCAAACACCAGGGGGCCGCCCCCCAGGCTGTAGAGCAGGCCGCCGAGACTGCCGCCGATGGCGACCCCGAGGAACTGACTGGTGGAGTAGACCCCCATGGCGGTGCCCTTGTAGCCCGGCGGGGACTCCTTGCTGATGAGAGACGGCAGCAGCGCCTCCATCACGTTGAAGCCGATGAAGAAGAGCTGCAACCCGGCGAGCAGACCCCACAGCTGTTGGCCGCTCTGCCAGAGCACCAGCTCGGCGGCCAGCATCACCACCACGCAGCCGAGGAAGACCCGCTTCATCTGGCGGTGCTTCTCGGCATAGATGATGAAGGGCACCACGCTCACGAAGGCGATCAGCATGGTGACCAGATAGGCCTGCCACTGGCTGTCACGGGGCAGGCCCGCACGCTCCAGCAGGGGCGGCAGGGCCACGAAGCTCGACATCAGCAGGGTGTGGACGCAGAGGATGCCGAGGTTGAGCTTGAGCAGGCGAGGGTTGGTGAGCACGGTACGAAAGCTACCTCGCACCATGGCGGACTCGCGATTTTGCAGGTGGGCCGCCGGGGTCGGCACCACCCAGAGCACCATGGCGATGGCGGCCAGGGCCAGCAGGGCGATGAGCCAAAAGAGGCCGGACAAGCCCAGGGCATGGGTGATGAGGGGGCCGGTCACCATGGCGATGGCGAAGGTGATGCCAAAGCTCACCCCGATGAAGGCCATGGCCTTGGTGCGGTTCTGCTCGCGGGTGAGATCCGACAGGAGCGCCATCACGGCGGCGGAGATGGCGCCGCTGCCCTGCAGGGCGCGCCCGACGATGACCCCCCAGATGGCGTCGCTCAGGGCGGCGATGACGCTGCCAAGGGCAAACATCAGCAGGCCGCCGACGATGAGGGGCTTGCGCCCCACCTTGTCGGAGAGCAGGCCGAAGGGGATCTGGAACAGGGCCTGGGTCATGCCGTAGATGCCGATGGCAAGCCCGATGAGCGCCTCGGAGGCGCCCGCCAGGGACATGCCGTAGGTGGTCAGCACCGGCAGCACCATAAACATGCCGAGCATGCGCAGCGAGAAGACGGAGCCGAGCGCCCAGGTCGCGCGTCGCTCGCCCCTCGTCATGGTGAAATCATTCATGAGGGCCTCGATGAGTCAAAAAGAAGAGGAAAAGAAAGGGGTGACAGGCGCCCGGCCGCCCCGAAAAATCGGCGATGCCCCTCGCAGGGCGGCGCCCATAATAGCAGAGCCGGGAAGATTCCCGGCTCTGGATTTCATGCATTTCAGGGGTGCAGTTCACACTATCAGGGCAGCATGCTCACCAGCACCGGCGCTGCGTCCGGCTGGAAGTCCACCGACATCATTACGCTCAGGCAAGTAATGGTGACGATGGAGAACATGAACAGCTTGCGCGCCCAGAGGGAGTCGTCCACCGCCGCCTTGTAGCCCGACAGCGCCATCCCCAGCCACCAGACGCTCACCGCGGTGGCCACCACCAGATACTTGTAACCGGCGTAGCCGCCGAGGAACAGCATCAGGGTCGGCACCATGAACGCCAGGATGTAGAGGGTGATGTGGAGCTTGGCCACCGGGATCCCCTTCACCACCGGCAGCACCGGGATGTTGGCGGCCTGGTAGTCCTTGAAGCGGAAGATGGCGATCGCATAGGAGTGCGGCATCTGCCACAGGCTGAAGATCGCCAGCAGGATCAGGGCCCCCGAGTCGAACTGCCCGCTCACCGCGCAGTAGCCGATGACCGGCGGCGCGGCGCCGGAGAGGCTGCCGACCAGGGTGCCATAGACCGAGTGGCGCTTCATGTAGAGGCTGTAGACCCCCACATAAACCAGGAAGCCCAGCACCGCCAGCAAGGCGGCCAACGGATTGGCCGCAAAGTAGAGCAGTGCAATGCCCGCAACGCCCAGCGCCGTCGCATACCAGAGGGAGACACCGGGGGCGATGAGCCCCCGCACCAGGGCGCGGTTCTTGGTGCGCTCCATGATGCAGTCGATGTCCCGGTCGATGTAGTTGTTGAACACGCAACCGGAGGCCACCACCAGTGACACCCCCACCATGGTCAGGATGAACAGGGGCACATCCAGGCTCCCCTTCGAGGCCAGCAGGAATCCCCCGATAACCGAGATGAGGTTGCCAAAGATGATGCCCGGCTTGGTCACTTGCAGGTATTGCTTCATCATCATCAACCCGCTCAGTGAACCATCATGTTGATGTTGAGGTTGTACATGATCCACAGGGAACCCACGACCACGATGGCGATGATGAGCACGGTAAAGACCAGTGCCACCAGGTTCCAGCGCTCCTCGGAGGAGGTGTTCATGTGCAGGAAGTAGACCAGGTGTACGAAGATCTGCACCACCGCCATGGCCACCACGGTGCCGAGCACCACGGCGTGGGAGGCGGAGCCATCCATCACCATCCAGAACGGCACGGCGGTCAGGATGAGTGACAGCACGAAACCGATCATGTAGGACTTGACGCTGCCGTGGCTGGCGCCGTGATTGTCAACGGAATGACTCATTTACATGACCCCCATCAGATAGACCACGGTGAAGACGCAGATCCATACCACGTCGAGGAAGTGCCAGAACAGGCTCAGGCACATCAGGCGAGTGCGGTTGCGCTCGGTCAGCCCCTTCTTGGTGATCGACACCATCATCACGATGATCCAGACCAGGCCGCTGGTCACGTGGATACCGTGGGTCCCCACCAGGGTGAAGAAGGCAGAGAGGAAGCCGCTGCGATCCGGGCCCGCCTCGTGCACGATCAGGTGATGGAACTCGTAGATTTCCATCGCGATGAAGCCGGCACCCAGCAGGAAGGTGACGAACAGCCAGGTGTTGACCGCCGCGACCTTGTTCTTGTTCATGGCCAGCATGCCGAACCCGAAGGTGATGGAGCTCAGCAACAGCAGCATGGTTTCGGCGAACACGAACGGCAGTTCGAAGATGTCCTTGCCGGTGGGGCCACCGGCAGTGCCGTTGACCAGGACCGCATAGGTCGCGAACAGGGTCGCGAACAGGATGCAGTCACTCATCAGGTAGATCCAGAAACCGAATACCTTGGTGGCACCGGCATCGTGGTGCCCATCCTCATGGGCACCGTGAGAGTGATGTAGTACGTCAGTCGCCATGGAATTAAGCCACCTTGTTGATGTTGTCGAAATGCTGACCTTCGATGCGCTCGATCTCGTCAACCTGTACGTAGTAGTCCACATCGTCGTTGAAGCTGTGGATGATCCAGGTGGCGATCATGCCGATGAAGCCGGCGATGGCCATCCACCAGATGTGCCAGATCATGGCAAAGCCGAACACCACGCTGAAGGCGGCGATGATGACACCGGCACCGGAGTTCTTCGGCATGTGAATGGGGACATACTGGGCAGGCTTCTTGTAAGCGCTGCCGTCAGCCTTGGCTTCCCAGAAGGCGTCCAGACCGGTGACCTTCGGCTCGATGGCGAAGTTGTAGAACGGCGGCGGAGAGGACGTCGCCCACTCCAGGGTACGGCCACCCCAGGGATCGCCGGTCAGGTCGCGGTTCTTCTCGCGGTCGCGAATGCTGACCACGATCTGGATGACCTGGCACAGCACGCCCAGGGCAATCAGACCGGCGCCGCAGGCGGCGACCACCAGCCAGCCGTGGAACTCGGGATCGATGTTCTGGCTGACACGACGGGTCATGCCCATGAAGCCCAGCACGTAGAGCGGCATGAAGGCCACGAAGAAGCCGGTGATCCAGCACCAGAAGGCACGCTTGCCCCAGACGTCATCCAGCTTGAAGCCGAACGCTTTCGGGAACCAGTAGGTGATACCGGCGAAGCAGCCGAACACCACGCCGCCGATGATGACGTTGTGGAAGTGGGCGATGAGGAACAGGCTGTTGTGCAGCACGAAGTTGGCGGCCGGCACGGAGAGCAGTACCCCGGTCATGCCACCCACGGTGAAGGTGATGATGAAGCCGACGGTCCACAGCATGGGCGAGGTGAACTCGATGCGACCGCGATACATGGTGAACAGCCAGTTGAAGATCTTCACCCCGGTCGGGATGGAGATGATCATGGTGGTGATGCCGAAGAAGGCATTCACGTTGGCGCCGGACCCCATGGTGAAGAAGTGGTGCAGCCAGACGATGAACGACAGCACGGTGATCGCCACGGTCGCCCACACCAGGGAGGTGTAACCGAACAGCTTCTTCTTGCAGAAGGTCGCCACCACTTCGGAGAAGATCCCGAACACCGGCAGCACCAGGATGTACACCTCAGGGTGACCCCAGGCCCAGATCAGGTTGATGTACATCATCATGTTGCCACCCATGTCATTGGTAAAGAAATGGGTACCCAGGTAGCGGTCTGCGGTGAGCAGGGCGATGGTGACGGTCAGGATCGGGAAGGAGGCAATGATCAGGATGTTGGCACACAGGGCGGTCCAGGTGAAGACCGGCAGGCGCATCATGGTCATGCCAGGGGCACGCATGCGGATGATGGTGGCGAAGAAATTCACGCCGGTCAGCAGGGTCCCCAGACCCGAAATCTGCAGACTCCATATCCAGTAATCGACCCCGACCCCGGGACTGAACTCCAGCCCCGACAAGGGCGGATAGGCCAGCCAGCCGGTCTGGGCGAATTCACCGACCCCGAGGGAGACGTTGATCAGCACCACGGCCGCGGCGGTGAACCAGAAGCTCAGGTTGTTCAGGAAGGGGAAGGCCACGTCACGGGCACCGATTTGCAGCGGCACCACGATGTTCATCAGACCGATCACCAGCGGCATGGCCACGAAGAAGATCATGATGACGCCGTGGGCGGTGAAAATCTGGTCGTAGTGGTGCGCGTTCAGGTAGCCTTCGCCACCCCCGGAGGCGATGACCTGCTGGCCACGCATCAGCACGGCGTCGGCAAAGCCACGCAGCAGCATGACCATGCCCAGAATGAGATACATGATACCGAGGCGTTTGTGGTCGACCGAGGTCAGCCACTCTTTCCACAGATATTGCCACTTGCCGTAGTAAGTGATGAGACCGGCGATGGCCAGGCCCCCCAGAATGATACCGGCTATCGTGACCATGATGATGGGTTCATGGTACGGAATAGCCTCGAGTGTCAATTTTCCAAACATCGATTATTCCTCGGATCCTGCTTTCACACTCTTGTCGGCCGACATGGCCATGTGTCCGGCATGGGCGTCATGGTTCATGGCCTGGTTCTCCATGGCGTCCTCTTGCGAGGCCTCATGGTTCATCCCTTCGTGGCCCATGGCACCCGCTTTCGGGGCGGCGTCATGGTTCATGGCCTCGTGGTTCATGCCCTCGTGATCCGCGGAGCCCGCAGCCGGGGTGGCGTGACCACCATGGGACATGCCGCCCATGAACTTGTTGATGATGTTGACGAACAGCTTGGGATCGGCGCTGGCGAAGTACTCCACCGGGTGGTTTTCGCTCTTCTTGGCCAGGGCATTGAACTCATCCATGGTGCTCAGGGCCTTGGAAGAGGCCTTCACCTTGGCTACCCAGGCGTCGAAACCGGCTTGGTCCTGGGTCGCGATGGCCTTGAACTTCATGCCGGAGAAACCGGCACCGCTGTAACCGCCGGAGATGCCCTTGTACTCGCCCGCCTCGTTGGCAATCAGGTGCAGCTTGGTCTGCATGCCGGCCATGGCGTAGATCTGGCCGCCCAGTTGCGGGATGAAGAAGGAGTTCATCACGGTGTCGGAGGTCACCCGGAAGTTGACCGGGGTGTTGACCGGGAAGGCCAGTTCGTTGACCGACGCAATGCCCAGCTCCGGATAGACGAACAACCACTTCCAGTCCAGGGAAATGACATCCACCTGAACCGGTTTGACGTCCGATTCCAGCGGCTTGTAGGGGTCGAGGGAGTGGGAAGTTTTCCAGGTGATCACCGCCAGGATGACGATGATGATGACGGGTACAGTCCAGACGACTGCCTCAATCTTGTTGGAGTGGGCCCAGTCCGGCGCATAGGTGGCACTGGTGTTGGACGCCCGGTATTTGTAGGCGAACGCCACCGCCATGACAATCACGGGCACCACCACGATCAGCATCAAGCCGAGTGCGGTGAGTATCAGTGACTTCTGCTCCATACCGACCTGCCCCTTGGGGCTCATCAGTGCCATGTCGCAGCCACTCAGCAAGCTGGCGGTCGCGAGCAGCAGCAAAGCGCCCAAGCCCCTCTTCACATCAAAGAGTCTCATGCAATGTCCTCATCTTTTGAAGGCTTATTGGTATAAAAAAATGCAGCATTTTATTGCATCAGACCGGCATGTGAACAACATGAAAAATTAATCCCAAAAATGTTCAAAAGGTGATGGAAAGCGGTATCAGATGTTAATCCCTTGACAATGACCAATTTATTCAAGTTACACCGCGGCAATTCATCTTCCGTTAATCTCTCGCGCCACCAAAAGTGACCACCAATTAACCAAAAAGATCCATCTGGTCTGTTTTTAACCCGCCATTGCGATCAAAAAAGAGCCATACAGCCCCTTTTCGACTCACAGGTCATTTCTCCACACCTTGATCTGGATGGGTATTTTTCGGGGAAGATAAAAAAAATAATTAATCAAACGAATGTATGATTAACTTCCCGCCCCCCGACAACGGTCGCAACCCCTAGCACCAGAGGGCACACTTCGTAACAAAACGGGCCCTTGTGCGGGCCCGTTGATAATCGTTTTCTCTCCCTCCCTCGGAGTCGGAGTCAGGAGTCAGGAGTCAGGAGTCAGGAGTCAGGAGTCAGGAGTGATCGTGTTCCATCCGGGTCGCCACGGCGATCCGGTTCCAGGCGTTGATGGTGACCACCTGCACCAGACACTGGGCCAGCAGGGTTTCCCCCAGTTGGGCCAGCGCCGCCTCATAGGTCTGCGTCGTGAGCCCCTTGTCGGCGATCAGGGTCACCTCGTCGGTCAGGGCCAGCACCGCCCGCTCCCGGGCGTCGAACAGCGGCGACTCCTGCCAGGCGGCCAGCGCCAGCAAACGCTGGGCACTCTCCCCGTGCTTCATCGCCACGTCGGCGTGCATCTCGATGCAGTAGGCGCAGCCGTTGATCATGGAGGCGCGCAACTTGATGAGCTCCTTGAGCGACAGGGGAATGTCGGTGCCCCCGAGGTAGGACTCGAGGCCCATCATGGCCGAGACGGCGGCGGGCACCTGGTTGGCGAGCTGGATACGGTGTGACATGGCAAGACTCCGGTGATGGACCCCGGATGGGGCGGTGAGCTGATTGTTCACTTTTTCATTGTTGATTAGAATATCGTCATAACCTGCAACAGTTTTGCGTTTATCGCAAAGGTGAATCCATGCTGGATCGCATCCGCATCCTGGCCCAGGTGGTGGAATCGGGCAGTTTCTCCCGTGCCGCCCGCGCCCTCAACCAGGCCCCCTCCTCCGTGACCCGTGCCATCGACGCCCTGGAGCAGCAGCTCGGGATCCCGCTCTTCAAGCGCAGCACCCGCCAACTGGTGCTGACCGAGCAGGGCGCCTATTTTCTCGCCCGCTCCCTGCCCCTGCTGGAGGAGGCGGATCAGCTGGTGCAATCCCTGCAACCCCTCTCGGTGGCGCCAGAGGGGCCGCTGCGGGTCTCGGTGTTCGAGAGCTTCGGCGCGTCCTGGCTCTCTCCCCGCCTGCCCGACTTCCTCGCCCGCTACCCCGGGGTGCGCCTGGAGGTTGCGCTGGACAACCGCATGGTGGATCTCGATGCCGAGAACGTGGACGTGGCGGTGCGCATCGGCAAGCCCGCCGACAGCAGCCTGCACACTCGTCATCTGCTCACCAACCGCTCGCTGCTGGTCGCCTCCCCCACCTATCTGGCCCGCCATGGTGAACCCGCCCATCCCGCCGAGCTGGCCCACCACAACTGCCTTATTCGCGGCCATGGGCGCCAACGCCAGCACTGGTATTTCCAGCAGGGCACGGAGCGCGAGAAGGTGGCGGTGCAGGGCAACCTTACCTCGGTCGGGGGCACGCCCCTGCTCTGCGCCGCTCTCGCGGGGTGCGGCGTGCTGCTGCTGTCGAGCTGGATGGTGCAGCAAAGCATCGACGAGGGCACCCTGCTGCCGCTGCTGCCAGAGTGGCTCGCCTCCCCCTACGAGGATCGCCAGGACGAGATCCACGCGGTGTTTCGTGGCGGCCGCTTCCTCAAACCCCAGACCCGCGCCTTCATCGACTTTCTGGTCGAGGCGATCAGGCCCCTGCAAGGGCCGCGCTGACCGCAACAGGGCCTCCTGGCGAAACCCTGAAAACGCAGACGCCGGGCACAGGGCCCGGCGTCTGGAAATGAGGGTCGCCACGGCGACCGCTCAGCGTGATTTTCGCCCGTCAGGGCTTGGGGGGAGCCCCCGGTAATCCCCGTAAGGGAAGATGTTGCGCAGGCGCTGGGCCACGGGCTCGGGGATGGAGCGGGAGAAGACCAGCCTCACCCCGTTGCCGTCCCGCAGGCCCAGGATGCGCCCGCGCACCGGCTCATGGTGCAGGATCTGGGTCGCCTGGGTCACAAAGCGCGGCGGCACCGAGCCCCGCTTCACCACCACCTTGCCCGGCGCGAGCCGGACCTCGAACAGGGCGCCGCGCCCCAGCGTCATCAACCACCCGATCAGGGCTATCGCCACCAACAGAGACAACCAGGCCATTGCGTCTTCCTCCCGTCAACCCGATGTTCGCCAGTATAACCGGGGGCGCCTCACCATGACCCGGCCGCCATCACGCTTTCACTCACTGCCGGGCCTTATCGGCGCCCCTTGCCCCAGGCCACCAGGGTATCCCGATAGAGGGCGAGCAGGGCCTGATCCCGCACCGCGATCCCGACCTGCTGGGCCGGGCAGTCGGCCCACTCGTCATGGGGATGGCGGGTGTCGTCAAATTTTTGCAGGGTATGGCCGATGGCGGGCCCCTCGGTGATGACCCGCACCGGCCCCTTGCGCAGGGTGAACAGTGCAGGATCGATCACATAGGCGATGGCGGAGGGATCGTGCACATGGCACCCCGCCATGCCGATGCGCTCGGAATAGAAGCGCAGGTAGAAGCGGCTGACATCCCACAGGAAGCGGCCCGGCTCCCCCGCATCGTCCCGCAGGGCATCCAGATAGTCGGCGGTGAAGATACTCTGCTGGGTGACGTCAAGCCCGATGATCACCAGGGGCCAGGGGGCGGTGAAGACCCGGTCCGCCGCATCGGGATCGTCGTGGATATTGGCCTCGGCATAGGGGGTCACGTTGCCGCGATGGCCGTTGACGCCAAAGGCGCCGCCCATCACGACCACTTCTTTCACCAGGGCGGCTACCTCGGGGGCCGCCTCGAGCGCCAGCGCCAGGTTGGTGAGGGGCCCGATGGTCACCAGGGTGATCTCGCCGGGGTGGGCCTTCACCGTCTCGACGATGTATTGCCAGGCCGGACGGGGATCCGGGATGAGGGTCACCTCCCCCGCCTGGACGTCACCAAAGCCGCTCGGGCCGTGCACCACTGTCGTCGGCCCCACGGGCTCGCGCAGCAGCGGCGCGGCGGCGCCCCGGGCCACGTCCGCCTTCATGCCATATTTTTGTTTGAGCCAGAGGGCGTTGCGGGTGCCGTTTTCGATGGTGGCATTGCCAAACACCGTGGTGATGGCGAGCAGGTCAATGGCGGGGTGCGCCTCGGCAAACAGAATGGCCATGGCATCGTCGATGCCGGGATCGGTATCCAGAATGATCTTGTGGGTCATGGGTCCTCCGTGAAACGAGCTGCCAGTGTAGCGGGCCGTCGCCGCTTTGACAGCACCGGGATCACAACCTCGGGGTTTCCTTTGCATCAGGCATCCTGGCGGGACCACTCGCCCCTGGGGTCAGGGCTGGAGGTCACTCGGAAGGGGCGACCACGGCCTCCTCTCCCCTGGCGGTGCGTTTCAGTTGCCCCATGAATTGCTTGAAATGGGGGAGAAACCCCTTGAACAGCTCCTCTTTGCGATGCTGCATCATGACTTCGCCAAACAGCTTCAGCCCGACGATAAACGCCTGATGTTCCTGCTCCGACATGGTCAGCTTCCCCTTGCTGAGCACCAGGATGGCAAAGATGTCGTCGTGATTCTGGCAGTCGAACTGCAACGGGGGCACCTCGCGGTCCAGCGCCTGGACCTGTACACGATAGCTGTGTGGCATCTTTCATCTCCTCTCGGGCTGGGCTTTTGCCCACATGGTTGATAAAATCAATTAAACCCTTTCAAGTTGACTTTATCAACCATGAAGTTGTCAAACCGCCTCTTCCGGATCCTCGATCAGTACAAAATCGCCATGACCCAGCATTTCCGGGCACAGCAGATCGCCCTTAGCCCCCTCCATTACAAGGTGCTGCAACTGATCCATGCGCTGGATCCCGCCACGCCGCAGCTCATCGCACAGCGGTCGGGCCGCGACAAGGCGCAGGTGACGCGCCTGCTGCAGGAGATGGAGAAACAGGGGCTCATCGAGAAGCGGCCCCATCCCACTGACAGACGCAGCATCTGTCTGGCCTTGACCCCGCTGGCCTGCGAGCGGGTCAGCCAGGGAGAGCAGCAGGCCGCACGGCTCGACGAACGGCTGTGTTCCCTGCTGACGCCGGCGGAGATAGCGCAGTTGCAGCAACTGCTGGACAAGATAGAAAAAGGGCTTGAGTCGACCGATTAGGGTCAGCGTCAGGGGGGCCACTGCCTGATTTGTGGCCAACCAGCGCGGCCTGTGCTGGCGGCGCCTTGTGAGCCACTCCCGGAGATGGTATCACTGGCCCCACTCTCCCCTTCCCGCCGAGGCGCCATCGTGATCACCCTGATTAAAGAGTCCGACCAGTTGAAAATGCCCTGGAAGAACAGGCAGGGCACCACGGCCCAGATCCTGATCTCCCCCCCTGGTTCGACCCTGGACAAGCTCGACTTTGACTATCGGCTGAGCTCGGCCCCCATCAAGGAAGCGGGGAGTTTCTCCCGCTTTCCCGGCTACCAGCGCATCCTGCTGCCCGTCAGCGGTGCCGGTTTCGTGCTCAACGGCCACCCCTACGCCACCTTCGAGGCGGCCCACTTCAGCGGGGATGACGAGACCCGCTGCGAGCTGCTGAAAAAAGAGGTGACGGATCTCGGGCTCATCTACCACCCGGCGCGCATCAGCGCCAACGTGCGGGTGCTGAACCTGCCCTTCCCCCTCAGCCTCACCCTGGAGGCGGACAAGTGCTACCTCTGCCACCTGCTGGAGGGCCAGCTCACCGTGCAGGGGCAACAGGTCGCACCGGGCGAGACCCTGGTGGTGCAGGGAGAGGAGAGCATCCGCTTCGAGTGCGGGAAGAAGACCACCCTCGCCTTCTTTACCCTGCAGCCCAAGCAGGCCGCTGTTTAACGCCGGGGGGCAAGGCCCCCGCTGTCGAGGCAGGCCTGCATGGTGTCATAGGGGGTATAGTGCCTGGTGCGGCTGTAGTAGGTGCCGCCCTTGGGGTGACAGATGCCGCTCCGGCTCTTCTTCACCGGGGGCTCGGCGGCCAGCGCGATGGCGCAGACCAACAGCAGGCAACAGCCGAGCACCCATTTGATGGCGTTTCTCACGACAACCTGTTCCTCTTGGGGGGGCATCAGGCCCGAAAGGCGCCTATCTTACCCTCTTCCGTCCCCCACTCACCCCGCGCCGGATCATGAAACGGGGCACGCCATCCCCAGGCGGACGCCCAAAGCTTGGCATGCCACGGCAAGTGGGCACAAAAAAGCCGGGATACCCCGGCTTTTTCCTGTCAGGCCATGGCGGCCTAGCCGACCTTGAAGGCCCCCTTCATCAGGGCGAAGTGGCCCGGGAAGGAGCAGAAGAAGGTGAGATCCTTGCCCGCCAGGCCGTCGGTCTTGAAGGTAACGCTGGTGCTCTCGCCGCCCCCCACCAGCTTGGTGTGGGCCAGGATCCTGGGGTCATCCTTGGGCAGGTAGTCGTGATCGACCCCGGCGCTCATGCCGGCGGTGGCGATGGCCTGATAGTCGGCGGTGTTGGCCAGCACCCAGTTGTGGCCCATGTTGGCCACCGGCAGCTTGCCCGTGTGATTGAGGGTCACCGTCACCTCCTTGCAGGTGGCCGGCACGCTCATCGCCGTCTGGTTGAACTGCATGGCGTCATTGCCTTCGATCACCAGTGCGCACTCGTCGGCCAGGACCGGGGTGGCGAGGGAGCCAAGAAGCAGCAGGGTTAACACCTTTTTCATCACGTTCTCCTTTGATTGACGAAGGATGACAGCACAGGCATCTCGCCCCCGTGGGCGCGACCCGCAAAGATGCTGTCAGGATCGATCTTCATTCTATTCAAATGTCACCGAAGGACGACCGCTTTTGGGCCAGCCTGCGGGCCCGGTCACTTCTTTTCTCCCGACCCCGGGCCCAAAGCGGGTTGATCACATCCCCGTCCCGCTTAATTATTTGCGGCCTTCCCGCCCACGGCCACTCGCCAACACCGCAGCCGTTGGCTAAGCTGCTCCCCCGTCGATGACTCCCGCGAGAATGAGAGATGAAGTTCCCCTTTGCGCCTGCGCTGGCGCGCACCCTGCTGCTCTCCCTGATCCTGCTGCTTGGCGCCTGCCAGCCGGCCCCGACCCAGACCCGCATCCAGGGCAATACCATGGGCACCTATTATGCGGTGACCCTGAGCGACCCCTTCCCCGGCGGACAGGGGGCACTGCATCAGGAGGTGGAGGCGCTGCTGGCACGCCTGAACAAGGAGATCTCCACCTATGATCCGGGCTCCCTCATCTCCCGCTTCAATCAGGGAACGGGGCAGCCCCCCCAGGTCATCCCGGCCACCATGGCGAAGATTGTGCAACAGGGCATTGACGCCGGGCACCTCACCCGGGGGGTTCTCGATGTCACCGTGGGCCCCCTGGTCAATCTGTGGGGATTCGGGCCGGACAAGCGCCCGGTCAGGCGGCCCAGCTCAGAGCAGATCGCCAAGGCGCGGGAGCGGGTCGGCATCGACAAGCTCACCCTGACCCCCGAGGGGGATCACTTCCTGCTCGGCAAGGCCATCCCAGACCTCTATCTGGATCTCTCCACCCTGGGCGAGGGTGCGGCCTCCGACGAGATAGCCGGGCTGCTGGAGCAAAAAGGGGTCCACAACTACCTCATCGAGGTGGCGGGGGCGGTGCGCAGCAAGGGGCACAACGACAAGGGCAATCCCTGGCGGGTGGCCATCGTCGAGCCCTCTGACAGACCGGGCGCCATCGAGGACGTGGTGACCCCGAACGGCATGGCGGTGAGCACCGCCGGCAGCTATCGCAACTATTACGAGCTCGACGGCAAGCGCTACTCCCACATCATCGATCCTGCCACCGGCGAGCCCGTGACCCACAAGCTGGTCTCCGCCACCGTCATCACCCCCACGGCCCTGGAGGCCGATGCCCTCGACACCGCCCTCATGGTGATGGGCCCCGAGCGGGCGATGGCCTTTGCCAGGGAGCACAAGCTGGCGGTCTATCTCATCGAGAAGACCGCCACGGGCTTTGCCGCCAGCCACACCCCCGAGTTTGCCCCCTATCTGGTGCGCAAGCAGCCCTGAATGACGAGGCCCCGCAGTGCGGGGCCTCGTTCACTGACCGCCTATTCGATGGGGATGCGGTGGGGCGCTGGGCTGGCCGCCTGCTTGGGCAGGCGCAGGGTGAGGATGCCGTTGTCAAAGCGGGCGCTCACCTGCTCTGGCGACACCTCCACCGGCAGCTCGACGCTGCGCGACACGCTGCCATAGTAGCGCTCGCTGCGCAGGGCCCGTTCATCCTTGCTCTGGCTGTCAAACTGGCGGATCTCCGCCTTCAGGGTCACCAGCTTGCCGTGCACGTCCACGTGGATGTCCTCCTTCGCCACCCCGGGCAATTCCGCCAGCAGCAGGTAGTCATCCCCGCTCTCCCGCAGATCCAGCTTGATCTGGCCGGGCAACGGGTCCCCGTGCAGGGGGCGGATGTAGAAGCCGGAGGCCATGTCGTGGAACAGGTCATCAAACAGGCTGGTGCGACTCGGTAGCAAACTCATCTGATCCCTCCTTGTGAGCGGGCAAGGGAGCAGACGGGCACCCTGCCCTCTGCTGCCTCCCGCATGCTGACGCTCTTCAAGTCTAAAAACCGGGACAGCGCCTGCCAGTGCCAACTCACCTTCCCTTGACCGGGATCAAAGGCAAGACACCCTTTTTTCACCCAAGGTCTGCGGGAAAAACCGGGGCCCCTCCCCATGTGCAATTGCCTGCCTGCGGACTTTGGTGGCACACTTCTCCCACCAGCCCGTAGCGCCTTGATGCCAGACAGATGCAGACACCGGACTCCGTACCCGAGAAGAAACCCCAGCCCAAGCCCAAGCGCATCCTGCTGGTCAACGAACAGCGTTCCTTCCAGATGATGATGAAGGCGATGCTGATCAACATCGGCATCAACCGCATCACCTACACCAACTCCGCCGACGAGGCGCGCCGCCGCTGCCAGAAAGAGAGCTTCGACATCTATCTGCTCGACTATGAGCTGGGGGCGGGCGAGAACGGCCGCCAGTTGCTGGAAAGCCTGCGGGATCAGCAACTCATTCCGCCCCAGAGCGTGGTGATCATGGTCAGCAGCGACGGCTCCCGCGCCATGGTGCTGAGCGCGCTGGAAGCCGAGCCCGACGAATACCTGATGAAGCCCTTCTCCCAGGAGCAGTTCTCGTTTCGCCTCAAACGCGCCCTCGCCCGTCGCCAGGCACTGGAGAGCGTCTTCAGCGCCCTCACCCGGGACGATCTGCCCGCCCTGGTGGAGGCCTGTGCCAAACAGGCGGACGCGGTGCCCCGCTTTGCCAACTTCTGCCGCTGCCTGCAGGCCGACACCCAGCTCAAGCTGGGCCAGGCCAAAGAGGCCCGCAGCCTGATGCGCCAGCTGCTGGCGGGGCAGGAGAACAGCTGGGCTCGCCTCACCCTGGGCAAGGCGTGCCATACCCTGGGTCTGCACGAGGAGGCGGTAAGCCACCTGCAAGCCACCCTGAAACACACCCCCCTGATGGTGGAGGCCTACCTCTGGCTCGCGGAGTCCCTGCTGGCGCTGGGCAATGACGAGCAGGCCCAGCAGGAGCTGCGCCGGGCGGTGGACATCTCTCCCCAGTCGGTGCAGCTCTCCCGCCGTCTGGCGGAGGTGTGCCTGCAACGGCACGACTACGCCCAGGCCAAGGACGTGCTGCTCGCCCTCATCGACTTGTCGCGCAACTCGATCCACCGCACGCCGCATTATCTCGGGGCCTATATCCAGACCCTCACCTTGTACGCCCTCAACAGCAACGACGGCTACCACATCGCCAACCTGCAAAAGCAGGTGAACTCCGCCCTGTCGCGCATCCGCGACTCCCTGATGATGTCGGAGTTCAACTACCCGGTGTTCGAGCAGATCTGCCAGGCCCGGGTGCGCATCGCCCTGGGGGAGCTGCTCAAGGGCAAGAAGATGCTCTATCGCGCCAACCAGAACTGGCTGGACGAGCCCGCCACCATGCCTCCGGCTCTCCTTGGCGAGACCATACTCGCCCTCTATCAGCTCGGGGAGTTCGAGTACGCCGAGAGCCTGCAACCCCTGCTGGCGGAGGATGAGGATCGGCTGCTCACCACCTGCATCCAGGTAACCCGGGATGACAAGACGGTGCAGGAGCGGCGCCAGCGCTATCAGCAGCTCAACGATCTGGGTATCAAGGCCTATCAGGCCGGAGAGCTGGAGCAGGCCCTCGGCCACTTTCGCGAGGCCCTGCGCCGGGCGCCCGCCAATACCGGCGCCGCCCTCAACAAGATCCAGGTGCTGCTGCAACTCATGCAGAAGAACCGCAAGAGCCCGGAGTTTGGCGCCGAGTGCAAGGAGACCCTGGAGGTGCTGGAGGGCATCCCCCTCAACCCCGCCCAGCAGGAACGTTTTCGCAAGCTGCGCCAGGAATATCATCAGCACAGCTGAATCCCCCTCCTCCCCTCACCTATGCTGATACTGACTCAGGGAAGGGAGGGGCAACACCATGGCAATGTGCCGATACCTGGTGGCCGATGGCCGCCACTGCACCGAAGAGGCAGGGGATCATGATCTCTGCCGCTGGCACGACCCCGCTGCGGCCCACAACACCCCTGATACCGCCGAGGCGCTGGAGCGCTATGTGCGCCAGGGAGGCCTGTGCCACGGCCTGCAACTGGCCCGTGCCGAGCTGGCGGATCTCAACCTGGTGAACAGGCAGGGTCCGGAGGGATTCTTGCTGGAGCAGTGCAACCTCTATCGCGCCAACCTGCGAGGGGCACACCTCTACGGCATTCGCATCAAGGGCGGCAGCCTGATGAAGGCCGACCTGAGCGAAGCGAACCTCCATTGCGCCACCCTCGACGACGTCAACCTGCTCGGCATCCGCTGGAAGAACACCCGCCTCGACAACCTGGAGACGGGCAAGCGGCTGATGCAGGACAGAAAGGGGCGCCGCGAGCGGGACCCGGCGCAGGCCCGCGTCTGGTTCAAGGAGGCGGAGGAGACCTACCGGGATCTGCGCAAGGCCTCCGAGGCCCAGGGCATCTTCACCATGTCCGGTCGCTACATCCAGCAGGAGCTCACCATGCGCCGCCTGCAGATGCCGTTCTGGTCCTACCGCCGCTTCGCCTCCTGGATAGTGGATCTCTTCTGCGGCTACGGCGAGGCCCCCATGCGGGTGGTGCTCTTCTCCCTGCTGCTCATCGTCATCTGCAGCATTTTTTACTTCTTCTGCGGCCTCAACTTCGCGGGCACCCACCTCATCTATCGCCCGGACGCCCCTCTGGAGCAGAACGCCATCTTCCTGATGGAGTGCCTCTACTACAGCGTGGTGACCTTCACCACGCTGGGGTATGGGGACTTCACCCCGGTGGGGTTGTCGCGGATCTTCGCCGCCTTCGAAGCCTTTACCGGCAGCTTCACGCTGGCACTGTTCGTGGTGGTGTTTGTCAAGAAGATGACCCGCTAGAAACCTGTCCACGATCTTGCTGGGAGGCCACTTCCAAGGCTCATGTGCTGCTCGCTTATGTGTCGCCAGGCGCTCCCATGTATACATATGTACTCAGGTTCCTCTGCTGCGCGTCACCTTGCTGACAGACTCTCGCGACAGATCGTGAACAGATTCCCGAGCCGCTGCGCCAGTCACAGCCCCCGAACTTGCATCCATCGCGGATTCCTAGTCCAATAAGCGACGAACAAAAACGACATGAGCACCCCGAACATGAAGATCATCTCTTTCAATATCAATGGCCTGCGCGCCCGTCTTCATCAGTTGCAAGCCCTTATCGACAAGCACCAGCCGGACGTGATCGGCCTGCAGGAGATCAAGGTGCACGACGAAGCCTTCCCGGTCGCGGATGTGGAGGCCATGGGCTACCACGTGGTCTTCCACGGCCAGAAGGGGCACTACGGGGTCGCCATCATGAGCAAGCAGGCTCCCATCGAGGTGCAAAAGGGTTTCCCCACCGATCCGGAAGATGCCCAGCGCCGCATGATCATGGCCAGCTTCAAGCGGGAAGACGGCTCCGTCATCAAGGTGATGAACGGCTACTTCCCCCAGGGGGAGAGCCAGGATCACGAGACCAAGTTCCCGGCCAAGCAGAAGTTCTATGAAGACCTGCAGCACTACCTCGAGACCCACCACACCCCGGACGACCAGATAGCGCTGATCGGGGATATGAACATCTCCCCCACGGATCTCGACATCGGCATCGGCGAGGCGAACCGCAAGCGCTGGCTGCGGGATGGCAAGTGCTCCTTCCTGCCCATCGAGCGGGAATGGATGGAGCGCCTCAAGGGGTTCGGCCTCACCGACACCTTCCGCGCCGCCAACCCCACCGAGTGCGAGCGCTTCTCCTGGTTCGACTACCGCTCCAGGGGCTTTGACGAGAACCGGGGCCTGCGCATCGACCTCATCATGGCCTCCGACGCCCTCAAGGACAAAGTGACCGAGACCGGCATCGACTACGAGCTGCGCGGCATCGACAAGCCCTCGGATCACGCCCCCATCTGGACCTGCTTCGCCTGATCCCCACGCCAGGCTCGCCCTCGCCAAAAGCCCCGGCCCCCGCCCATGCGGGGGCTTTTTTTGTTCACTGCCCCGCCCTTTCTTAATCCATGTCAATTCCCAGGCAGACGGCGCTTGCCAGGCCTTGACCTTCTCCTTTCGGCAAGGTTTAGATTCGGCCCATCCGTCACAGGGAAACCACCCATGCTCTCATCGAGATTGCCCACCACGTTCATCGCCCGGCTGTTGCTGGGGCTGATGCTCGTCTGCAATCTCACCCTGTGCATCGGCTGGCATGGGGCGGCCACCGCCCTGCCAAGTGACGCATCCGCATCCATCCTGGCTCCGGCGCAGTCCCCCTTGTCTCATGGACTGCACCAGAGCGAGCCTGTGCAGCACTCCGCCATGCACCAGGCCGACACAGCCTCCCTCTCCTGCCACGGCGGCCCCCAGAGTGAGGCGGCCCCGCCCGGGGAGGAGTGCCAGATGCAGAGCGGCGCCTTCGGCGCCACCAGTGCGCCGCCCCTGCTCGGCCTGCTGCTGTCACTGCTGCTGCTTCCTTTGCTGTTGCTCCCTTCGTGGCGCCTCGCCCCCCTGCTGGACAACTGGTTGCGGGATCCCTTCCTCCGCTCCCGCGGCACCCACCCTCCCTCCTGGCCGCGCCGACACCTGATGTTGTCGGTGCTGCGCCACTAGAACGATCTTCTCTCGCGGCAACAGCAAGCCTCGGCTTGCCCGTTTTCTGCCGCCTTGCCTGACCCTGCGCCCAGGCCAAACAGACCCGCTCGCAGGGAGCCGTGCGCGCTGATGCAGCTGCGCCCCGTTTGCCGCCTCGTGGTGATGCCCTGCCCGCGCACACCACCACACTGGCGGCCTGACAGAAGAGAAGAGATATCATGTCATTCCCCCCCGTTACCCGGTCTGCCTGCACGCGGCCGTGCCAGTCCCCCCTTCGCCTCCCGTGCTTCGGAGGCTTGTCATGAACAAGACGCTGTTGATGTCCGCCCTGCTGCTCGCCCTCGGCGCCGGTGGCGGCTACTGGGCTGCCAAACAGACCACCGCTGGCACTGCAGCCAAGGAGAAGACGCCCCTCTACTGGGTCAACCCCATGGATCCGCGCGACAAGCGCGATGCCCCCGCCAAAGACAACATGGGGATGGACTTCATCCCCGTCTATGAGGAAAAACAGGGCGGCTCACCGGGCACAGTCACCATCAGCCCGGAGATCCAGCAGAACCTGGGGGTGCGGCTCGCCAAGGTGGAGAAGATCCCCATCCACCAGCAGATCGAGACGGTGGGCTATGTCGGCTATGACGAGGACAAGCTGGAGGCGGTCAACGCCCGCATGGCGGGCTGGATCCGCACCCTCGCCATCAAGAGCGAGGGGCAGCAGGTGAGCAAGGGGAGCCTTATTTACGAGCTCTACGCCCCGGATCTGGTCAACGCCCAGCACGAGTATCTGCTCGCCCTCAACACCGCCAACCCGCTGCTGCTGCGCGCCGCCGAGGGCAAGCTCAAGTCCTTGCAGGTGCCGGCAGATCAAATCGCCACTCTCAAGCGCAGCCGTCAGGTGCAGGAGACGGTGCGCATCTATGCCCCCAGCAGCGGCTATGTCTCCGAGCTGAAAGTGCGCGAGGGCCAGTATGTGGAGCCCGCCGCAGCCCTCTTTAACATCAGCACCCTCCAGCAGGTGTGGGTCAGCGCCGAGGTGTTCGAGCGTCAGGCGGCCCAGCTGAAGGTGGGCGATCCGGTCACCATGACCCTCGACTATGCCCCCGGTCGCAGTTGGCAAGGTAAGGTGGATTACCTCTATCCGACCCTGGATGCCGCTACTCGCACCCTCAAGGTGCGGCTGCGCTTTGACAACCCGGACGAGTTTTTGAAACCCAATATGTTTGCCAAGGTGAGCATTCGCACCGGGCAGGGCGAACCCCGGCTGGTGGTACCGAGCGAAGCGGTGATCCGTACCGGCAGCCAGGACCGGCTGGTGCTAGCGCTGGGGGATGGCAGCTTCAAGTCGGTCGCCGTCACTCTGGGTCCCCAGTTTGGTGACAAGGTTGCCATCAAAGAAGGAGTTGAAGCGGGGGACAGCATAGTCCGCTCGGCCCAGTTCCTGCTCGACTCCGAATCGGCCATCGATTCGGACTTCCAGCGCATGACGGCGGTGCGTCCCATGCAGGTGTGGACCCAGGGCCAGGTGCAGAACATCGATCTCGCCGGGCGCACCCTCGGCATCTCTCACCAGCCCATCCCCGAGTGGCAATGGCCCGCGATGGAGATGGACTTTACCGTGGCAGACGGTGTGGACCTCAGCCAGCTGAAACCGAACCAGACTCTGCATCTGCAGGTGGAGCAGGAGGGGGACGAGTACCGCATCATCCAGATCCATGCGGAAGATAAACCGGCCGCAGGCGACGCAATAAAAGAGGCCAAGGGCGAGATGCCAGACATGGAGGGTATGGATCACAGCCAGCACCAGATGGGGAATAAATCATGATCCCCGCCATCATTCGCTTTGGCAGTCACCACACCCAGCGGCCTATCCCGCACCAAGAGGGAGTAGTCAAACCATGATCCCTGCCATCATTCGCTGGTCCGTCGGCAACCGCTTCCTGGTGTTGCTGTTGACCCTCATGCTCACCGCCTGGGGGCTCTGGTCGGTCAAGCAGACCCCGGTGGACGCCCTGCCGGACCTCTCCGACGTGCAGGTGATCATCAAGACCTCCTACCCGGGCCAGGCGCCCCAGGTGGTGGAGGATCAGGTCACCTACCCGCTCACCACCGCCATGCTGGCGGTGCCGGGCGCCACCACGGTGCGCGGATACTCCTTCTTCGGCGACTCCTTCGTCTATGTGCTGTTTGACGACAGCACGGATCTCTACTGGGCCCGCGCCCGGGTGCTGGAGTACCTGAGCCAGGTGGCCCCCAACCTGCCCGCCGGGGCCCAGCCCCAGCTCGGGCCGGACGCCACCGGGGTGGGCTGGGTCTACCAGTACGCCCTGGTGGACAAAACCGGCAAGCACGACTTGAGCGAGCTCACCTCGCTGCAGAACTGGTTCCTCAAATACGAGCTGCAGACGGTGAACGGCGTCTCCGAAGTGGCCACCGTCGGCGGCATGGTGCGCCAGTACCAGGTGCGGGTCGATCCGGACAAGCTGCGCGCCTACGGCATCCCGCTCTCTCTTATCGAGACCGCCATCAAGCAGGGCAACCAGGAGACCGGCGCCTCCGTCATCGAGATGGCGGAGGCGGAGTACATGGTGCGCTCGAATGGCTATTTGAAGAGCGTGGAGGACTTAAAACAGATCCCGCTTGGCACCAATGTGCGCGGTGCGCCCCTGCTGCTGGGTGACGTGGCGGATGTAGTCACCGGCCCCCAGATGCGGCGCGGCATCGCCGAGCTCAACGGCGAAGGGGAAGTGGTGGGCGGCATCATCGTCATGCGCTACGGCGAGAATGCCCAGCACACCATAGACGGGGTCAAGGCACGGCTGGCCGAGCTGAAATCCAGCCTGCCGGAAGGGGTGGAGATCGTCACCGTCTACGATCGCTCCGACCTTATCCAGCGAGCCATCGACAACCTCTCCGGCAAGCTGGTGGAGGAGTTCGCCGTGGTGGTGCTGGTCTGTCTCGCCTTCCTGTTCCACCTGCGCTCATCCCTGGTGGTGGTCATCACCTTGCCCATCGCCATCCTGACCGCCTTTATCGTGATGCACCTGCAGGGGATCAACGCCAACATCATGTCGCTGGGCGGCATCGCCATCGCCATCGGCGCCATGGTGGATGGCGCCATCGTGATGATCGAGAACGTCCACAAACACATGGAGCGGGAGGCGCTCACCGACAAGAACCGCTGGCGCATCATCACCGAGGCGAGCATCGAGGTGGGGCCCGCCATCTTCTTCTCGCTGCTCATCATCACCATCAGCTTCCTGCCGGTGTTCGCGCTGGAGGCGCAGGAGGGGCGGATGTTCCACCCGCTCGCCTACACCAAAACCTACGCCATGGCCGCCGCGGCCGGGCTCGCCATCACGCTGGTGCCGGTGATCATGGGTTACTTCATCCGTGGCAAGGTGCTGGCGGAGCAGGCCAACCCGCTCAACCGCTGGCTGAGCCAGGGCTATGTGCCACTGCTCAAGGCCGTCCTGGCCCGCCCGAAAACCACCCTGGCCATCGCCGCCATGGTGACGGTGGCGGGCTTCTGGCCGCTCAAGTACCTGGGCTCCGAGTTCATACCGCCGCTGGATGAGGGGGACATCATGTATATGCCCACCACAGCGGCCAATATCTCGGTGGGCAAGGCGCGGGAGATTTTGCAGCAGACCGACAAGCTCATTCGTACCGTGCCCGAGGTGCAAAACGTGTTCGGCAAGGCGGGGCGCGCCGAATCGGCCACCGACCCTGCAGACCTGGTGATGATGGAGACCAGCATCCAGCTCAAGCCACGCGATCAATGGCGCCCCGGCATGACCCCGGAGAAGCTCAAAGAGGAGCTCGACTCCCTCATCCGCTTCCCCGGCCTCACCAACGCCTGGGTGCCCCCCATCAAGACCCGCATCGACATGCTGGCCACCGGCATCAAAACCCCGGTCGGCATCAAGATAGCGGGGCCCGATCTCAAGGTGATCCAGCAGCTCGGCCAAAAGCTTGAGCAGATCGTTGGCAAGGTGGAGGGCGCCTCATCGGTCTACGCCGAGCGGGTGGCCGGTGGCCGCTATGTGAAGGTGGATATCGACCGGCTGAAAGCGGCCCGCTACGGCCTCAATATCGCTGACGTACAGGCGGTGCTCGCCACCGCGGTGGGCGGCATGGAAGTGGGCCAGACCATCGAGGGGCGCGAGCGTTACCCCATCAACCTGCGCTACCCCCAGAGCTATCGCGACTCGGTGGCGAGCCTCGAGCTGCTGCCGGTAGTCACTCCGAGCGGCGCCCGCATCGCGCTGGCGGATGTGGCACGGGTTTACATCAGCGACGAGGCGCCCATGCTGCGCAGTGAAAACGCGCGCCTCAACGGTTGGGTCTACGTCGATATTCGCGGCCGCGACATCGGCTCTTTTGTGGCAGAGGCCAAGGCCGAAGTGGGCAAGCAGCTGGTGCTGCCGGCGGGCTACTCCCTCACCTGGTCCGGCCAATACGAGTACATGGAGAGGGCCAAGGCGCGCCTCGCCTACGTGGTGCCGCTCACCGTCGCCATTATCGTGCTGCTGCTCTATCTGGCGTTTCGCCGCTTCCAGGAGGTGTTGCTCATTCTCACCACCCTGCCGCTGGCGGTAGTGGGCGGGATCTGGACCCTCTGGCTGCTCGACTTCAACCTCTCGGTGACGGTCGGGGTGGGCTTTATCGCCCTGGCGGGGGTGGCGGTGGAGACCGGCGTCTTGATGCTGGTCTACCTCAACCACGCCTGGGATGACCTCGTGGCCTGCGGCAAGCCGGACCAGGCGGGCCTGCACCGGGCGGTGATCCACGGCGCCGCCCTGCGCCTGCGCCCCAAGATGATGACGGTGGTGACCATCATCGCGGGCCTGCTGCCCATCATGTGGAGCCACGGTACCGGCTCCGAGGTGATGCAGCGCATCGCCGCCCCCATGATTGGCGGCATGGTGAGCGCGCTGGTGCTGACCCTCTTGGTGCTGCCCGCCGCCTACTACCTGTGGCGTAGCCGCAGCCTTGGCAAGACCGAACCCCGGCAAGCCGATTGACCCGACTTCACCACCGACTTTGAATAAACGACGAGGAAAAGATCATGAATTACAAGACGTTGACCCTGACATTGCTGCTCGGCCTTGCCACCAACACCAGCCTGCAGGCAGAGGAGATGATGAACCACCAGGGGCACGACATGGCGCAAATGGAGGGGATGAACCATGAGGGCCACGACATGGCCGCCATGCAAACCGAGCAGACCCTGATCAAGGGGACCATCACCCGCCTCGATGCCGCGAGCGGCAAGGTCGGGATCAGGCACGAGGCGATCACCAACCTCAAGATGCCTCCCATGACCATGGTCTTTCGGGTGGCCGATACGGACCTGCTCAAGGATCTGAAGGTGGGGGATGCGGTGCGCTTTCACGCCGAGAACCCGGCCGGCAAGCTCACCGTGACCGCCATCCAGAAACGGTAACCACTGCCTTGAGCCATAAAAACGGCGGGATTATCCCGCCGTTTTTATTTATGACATCACAAGATGTGGCTCTGTCAGCCGCGAATATGCGCGATAAAGGCGTCGATCTGTTCGCGGCCGCAGGCGGGGTTCATGAAGACCGCCTTCTCCCCGGCGATATAGGAGTACTTGCCGCGCTCGTCGTATTCCGAGTGTGCCACCGCCTCCACCCAGTTGGTGTAGAGCCCTACCTTGCCGCGTCCCTTGAACAGGCTGCGGTGATACTCGGTGTTGCGGGCCAGCCGCGCCTTGTAGGCCGCATCCGGGCTGCGGGCCAGCTCGAAGGCGAACTCCGCCTCGGGGTCCTGTACCCACTCGGGGTTGTAGATCTTGAAGCCGACACTGGGCCCCTGGTTCTCCTGGGCCACCAGCTTGACGTTGCCGAGCTGGCTTAACCGGAAGCGGAAGTAGTTGGCGTTTTGCAGGCAGTGGGCCAGCACGGTGCGATAGCCCTCCACCCCCAGGTAGTTGAGGGCCGCATAGGCACCGAACAGGCCGCTCGCCCCGCGGGAGCACTCGATGGTGGACTGCAGGTGGGTCTGACCCTGAATGTCCCGCTCAAAGTAGGAGAAGTTCTCCGGGTCGTTCTCCATCGCCTTGAGATCGCTCTGCTCCTTGATCATCACCAGGCTGGAGGTGTAGGGCACATAGCCCCACTTCTGGAAGTCGACGGTGAAGGAGTCGGCATATCTGAGCTCGGCGAAGCGGCTCACGTTGCGCTCGATCCCCGCCAGGGTGGCGGCGTTGATGGCCAGCGGGTTGGCGGCAAAGTCGTAGTCCAGGAAGAAGATCATCGACCAGCCGATGGCGGCGTCGACGTGGATGTGGGGCCTGACCGCCACCTCGAACCGCTCGCAGAGGCGATCCCGCAGCTCGACCACGGGTTTGACCCTATCCACCCCGAAGGTGTCGGTGGTGCCCATGGTGAGCATGATGGTGGGCACCACGTGTTTCAGGGCGAAGCAGGCGGTCAGGGTACGCTCGAGGTGGTCGAGATCGATGTCGTTGTTCTCGCCCACCTGGATGCGGATGGTCTTGTTCTCGATGTCCACCCCGAGCAGGGAGAGGTTGGTGATGTTGGAGTAGTGGCCGCCCTGGGAGTTGATGATGCGGTAATCCTGATAGTGGCCTAGCCCCTTGTGCTTGGCCTGTGGCAGGCTCTTGCGGATGCCGAGCAGGTAGCCGTAGAGGTTACAAAACGTCCCCCCCTGGGTGAAGATGCCGGTGGCGCGGGCCGGGTCGTAACCCGCCAGCAGCGCTATCTGGCGCACCACCTTCTTCTCCAGCTCCTCGGCCACCCCGGCGTATTCGGAGTAGACCAGGTTGGGATTGGCCAGAATACCCATCTGGGCGCCATAGATGGCGGGATCCGCCGACATGGTGATGACGTTCTCGACGCTGGAGGGGTTCTCCCAATCCTTTGACAGGGCGCCGGCAAACAGCAGCTCCGCCATGGGCTCCCCCGGCGTGCGCATGGTGGCCGGCACCGGCATGGTTTCGCAGAGATCCGCCAGACGGGCGCGGCCATCGGGCCAGGCATTGAGCCGCGCATCCGGCGCCAGTCCACGGGCGCGAAACTCGTTGAGGGTGGCAAAGCCGGGCTCGCGAAAGACCGGCCAGAGGTCGGGGTTGCGTGAGAAAAAGTGGGCTTTGACGGTGGCAAAACGGCGGGCGAATTCAGGGGAGACGGCGTTGACGCCCTCATCTTTCAGATAGACCAAGTGATTCATTTTTATACCATTGATACTGCTGAGGTGCGGTTTTTATACTCCAGTGACACCTCTATCAACAGAGACAATAACTAATGGTCTGCCCTACTTTTTGTCATGTTGGCGCCCTGATGGGCGCCGTGCCCCCTCTTCCCTCTTTTCCCCTGTTCATCTTGTGATCCTGGCCATGGGCAAGGTCAGCGCAGGGCGGTCAGCAGCCATGCCGAAAACCCTTCCAGCTCGGGGTTGGCCGAAAACGTCGCCCGCCACTGACGCAGCAACTCGTCGATGGCGTCGGGACGATAGGCCACCCCGGGCAGGCGTGCGGCCAGGTCATCCAGGGGCGCAGGGTCCAGGGTGTCGCTGAAGATCTGTGCCCGTCCTATCACCCCCTTCTCCACGTCGAAATGAAGCTCGACCCCGCCCCAGGGGAAGCGCTCCTCCAGCAGGTGGCTGAAGGCGGGAGCATGGCCGAAGTTCCACTCCCAGCTGCGTTGGCGGGCAAAAGTCTCGGCAAAGCCGGGCAGGTCGGGCATCCGCTCGGGGGAGATATGCTCGGGCGGCACCACCTCGCCGTGATGGGCAAAGAAGGCGTCGCACAGGGCCTGCACCACCTGCTCATGATCCAGACCAGGCAGCAGCTCGCCAAGGTTCGCCACCCGGCTTCTCACCGAGCTGATGCCCTTGGCCGCCAGCTTCTTGGGGTCGGGATTGAGGTAGTGGGCGAGGCGGCCGAGATCGGCATCCAGCAGCAGGGTACCGTGGTGAAAGCCGCGATCATGGGTCTCCCGGTAGGCCGAACCCGACACCTTGCGATCCCCGTCCGGGGTCGCCACCAGCAGGTCGTTGCGCCCGGAGGCAAAAGCGCTCACGCCGAGTCTGGCGAGGGCATCGATGACGATGGTGGTAGAGACGCTCTTGTCATAACCGGGCTTGCCCGCCATGAAGGTGAAACAGCTGTTGCCAAGGTCGTGGAACACGGCGCCGCCCCCGCTGCTGCGCCGGGCCAGGGTCACCCCGTCCTCTTCCATGCGGCGGGTGTTGCACTCCTTCCAGGGGTTCTGGGCCCGGCCTATCACCACCGTATTGTCGTTGCGCCACAGGAACAGCACCCGCTGGGCCGGGTCCATCTGGCGAAAGATGCACTCCTCCACCGCGAGGTTGAACAGGGGATCGTGGGAGTCGGAGAGCAGCAGGCGCAAGGAAGACATGACAGGACCTTCTCGGAAAACAGGAAACGGATGACTACCATACCACCCTGAACGGAGGAAGGCGTCCCCCGACCGCCACAGGTCGACACCCGATACGGACAAGAGCATCAACTTCTGATACGACAGGAGAAGACAAGAGGGAATTGCCGAAAACACGCAGTTTGTCATTAACAGGCGAGAAGAGAGGCGGCAGCCATCCTTCCTGGAATGACACCTAATGCCCTTTTCCCCGGGCCGGTGACGAGTCGACAAGGTTTCAAAATGAGCCGTGACGACCATTGACGTGATGAATGACACAAAAATGACTTTTAATGCCTCCCGCGCCCCATCTTATTGGGGCTTGCTCCCCTTGCGAATAACAGGAAATTGTTTGACTCTAGCCAGAAGAGCACCTCCCGAGAGAACAGCGGTATGACGGAGTCCGATGCATCTCGCCAGCCTGTACGCTGGCTTCTGCCCTTCTGGGTGATGATTGCCACCCTGACCACGGCTCCCCTCAGGGCGGATGAGCGCGTCATCCTGCAACTTCCCTGGCAGCACCAGTTCCAGTTTGCCGGTTACTACGCCGCCATCGCCAAGGGGTTCTACCGGGAGGCCGGTCTGCAGGTCACCCTGCGGGAGGCGGGGCCGGGCACCGACGTCATCAATGAAGTCACCACGGGTCGCGCCCAGTTCGGCATCCGCGGCAGCGATCTGCTGCTGGCCCGGGCAGCAGGTCGCCCTGTGGTGGTGCTCGCCGCCATGTTGCAGCACTCCCCCCTGATGCTCATCACCCTGGAGCGGCCGGATATCCAGACTCCGGGCGATCTGGCCAACAAGCGGCTGATGCTCGAACCCGGCTCCAACGAGCTGCTCACCTACCTGCATCGCTACACTCGCAGCCGGCAGTGGGAGACCCTGCCCTACGAGCGGGGGGTACAGGCACTGCTGAGGGGCCAGGCGGACGCCATCAGTGCCTACAGCACAACCGAGCCCTTCACCCTGCAGCAACAGGGCATTCCCTTCCGGGTGTTCAGCCCCCGCGACATCGGGTACGACTTCTACGGAGACAACCTCTTCACCTCGGAGAGTGAGGTCATCAACCAGCAGGAGCGGGTCCAGCGCTTCTTGCAGGCCAGCCTCAAGGGGTGGCGCTATGCCATGGATCATCCCGAGGAGATGATCAACCTGATCCTGGAGCACTACCCCAGCGGGGCCGGGCGCGAGGCGCTCGCCTTCGAGGCCCGTGAAACCCGGGCCCTGATGCAGCCCGACATCATCGAGCCCGGCTACATGCAGCAGGATCGCTGGCAGCAGATCGCCCGCACCTACCAGGAGGCCGGGATGATCAAGGCGGTGCCCAACCTCACCCCCTTCCTCTACAACAGTACCCAGGCGAGCCTTCGCCAGCAGCGCCAACTGCTCGACAGGAGCGTGGCCATCGCCATGCTGATCTCCTTCTCCCTGCTGGCCCTGCTCGGCGTCTTCCTGCACCTCTATCTGCGTCTGCGGGAAGAGGCCAGTGACCGACAGCGGCTCACCCGGGAACTGGCCCAGCGCGAGCAGCACTACCGCTTCGTGGCGGAGAACAGCGGCGACGTGATCTGGACCATGGATACCAATAGCCTGCGTTTTCGTTACATCAGCCCCGCCATCGCATCCCTGAGCGGCTATGAGCCCGCCGAACTCTTTGCCCTCTCCCTGCGCCAGCTGCTCCCCGATGAGTCCTGGAAACAGCTTCGCGACGGCATCACCGTCTCCCTCGAGGCCTGGCAACGGGGGGATCATGGACAGACCCGGTGCGTCATCCACTCCCAGCTGCGCCACAAGCAGGGTCATCTGGTGGCCATCGAGACGGTCACTACCTTGCATGGCAGCGCCAGCACAAGACCGGACGCCATTTTGGGGGTGACCCGGGATGTCACCGAACGTTCGGCCCGGGAGGAGATGATGCGCCGCCTCGCCTTCTATGACCCCCTCACCGGCCTGGCCAACCGCCGCCTGCTGCAACAGCGGCTCAAGGAGACCCTGGAGCAGGCTCCCCAGCAGCCCCTGGCCCTGGTCTTCATCGATCTCGACCACTTCAAGCCCATCAATGACACCTTCGGCCACGAAACCGGCGACCTGCTGCTCAAGCTGGTGGCCGAGCGCATGGGGGAGTGCGTCAGGGAAGAAGATCTGGTGGCACGCCTTGGGGGGGACGAATTCGTGATCATGCTGCCCGATACGGATGCCTCGGCCCTCGCGGTCGCCGACAAGCTGCACCACTGCCTGCATCACCCCTTCCAGCTTGAGCAGCAGGCGCTGCGCATCTCCGGCAGCATAGGGGTCGCCCTCTATCCGGATCACGGCACCGACCCCAAGACCCTGATGCACCACGCCGATCAGGCCATGTATCAGGCCAAGCACCATGGCAGGGGCAGGGTCTGCCTGTTTTCCACCGGGCAGGATCCTCTCCCCGGCACCCTGCAATGGCAGCCCGCCCACGCATGCGGCCACCCCCGCATCGATGCGGACCACCGCCAGCTCTACCTGCTGGCCAACCGCTTGCTCGAGCACATGCAGGATCCCGGCATCCATCCCGATGCCTTGCTGGCAGACATGGCGCAGATATTCGAGATGGCGCGCCAGCACTTCCTCCTCGAAGAGCAGGTCCTCGCGCAATACGGCTATGAGGAGCTGGCGGCCCATCGCCAGGAGCACCAGCATCTGCTGAAAAAAGCCGGTCAGCTGATGGCGGCCGCACAGGCGGGCACCCTTGGCAACGACGCCCTGCTCAACTTCATCATCCAGGAGCTGGTCGTGGGCCACATGAGCCAAGCGGATCGCCGTTATTTCCCCCTGATGAAAACCTGCGATACCCGCGAGGCGGTGTGATGCCAGAAAACAGGGGGCATTGGCCCCCTGTGTTTACCTCTGACTTCGGCGAACAAGCAGGCTGTAGTAGAGCAGCGGGATCACCACCAGGGTGAGCAGGGTGGAAACCAGGATCCCGAAGATAAGGCTGATGGCGAGGCCATTGAAGATGGGGTCATCCAGGATGAAAAGCGCCCCTATCATGGCCGCCAGCGCCGTCAGCATGATGGGTTTGGCTCGCACCTGCGCCGCCTCGATCACCGCCTGCTCGAACGCCACGCCACTCGCCCGCTGCTGCTCGATGAAATCCACCAGCAGGATGCTGTTGCGCACGATGATCCCGGCCAGGGCGATCATCCCGATCATCGAGGTGGCGGTAAACTGGGCCCCCAGCAGGGCGTGACCCGGCATCACCCCGATGAGGGTGAGCGGAATGGGGGCCATGATGATGAGCGGTACCAGATAGGAGCGGAACTGGGCCACCACCAGCAGGTAGATGAGGATCATCCCCACTCCGTAGGCCAGCCCCATGTCGCGGAAGGTCTCGTAGGTTATCTTCCACTCCCCGTCCCACAAGAGTGCCACCTCCCCCAGCTTGTCGGGCTGATGCACGTAATACTGTGGCAGCGAGATGTCGGCACCGGCGGCAAACATGCCGTAGAGCGGGCTGTCGGTATGGCCGCCCATGTCAGCCACCACCATCACCATGGGCTGCATGTTCTTGTGCATGAGGTAGCTGGGGGCCACCTCGTCACGACGGCTCACCAGCTCGGAGACCCGCACCAGCTGGCCGCTCTGGCTGCGTACCTTGAGAGCCAGGATGCCGGTCAGATCCCGCTTGTCACCGGGGGCGAGCTCGATGCGGATCGGCACCGGATACTTGGCGCCTTGCCCCTGCAGCCAGCTGGCATCCTGATAACCCACGCCCCCGTTGAGGGTCGCCACCAGATCCCCGAGATCGACCCCGAGCAGGGCCGCCTGGGCGCGATCCACCACCAGCCGCCACTTGGGCTGGGGGTCGGTCAGATAGATGTCCACGTCCACCAGATCCGCCGTGGCCACAAAGCGGGCCTGTACGACGCGGGCAGCGGCTTCACGGGCGGCCTGCGTCGGGCCATACACTTCCGCGACGATGGGTGACCAGACAGGCGGTCCCGGGGGCACCTCCACCACCTTGAGGTTGCCCCCTGCCGCACTGGCGATGGCCTGCAAGGGCGCACGCACCGACCGGGCAATCTCGTGACTGCTGCGATCCCGTTCATGCTTGTCCACCAGATTGACCTGGATGTCCCCCACGTTGGCGCCGCTGCGGATGAAGTAGTGGCGCACCAACCCGTTGAAGTTGATGGGGGCGGCGGTGCCGGCGTAGATCTGGTAATCCTTCACCTCGGGCACCCTGGCAAGCTCCCGACCCACCGCCAGCAGGGTGCGCTCGGTCTGCTCCAGGGTCGCCCCCTCCGGCATGTCGAGCACCAGCTGGAATTCCGACTTGTTGTCGAAGGGGAGCATCTTGAGCACCACCCACTGCACCACCGGCATGGCGGCGGCCGCCCCGACCAGCAGCAACACCACCAGCCAGAGCTTATGTCTCGATCTTTTGGCACCCGCCCCCATCAGGAAAGGGGTCATCAGACGGTGAAAGAGCCCGGCCTTGGCCTCCCCGTGGGCGACATGCCCCTCGCGCTTGAGCAGGTGATTGGCCAGCCAGGGGGAGAAGATGAAGGCCACCAGCAGGGAGATGAGCATCCCCATGCTGGCATTGATGGGGATGGGGCTCATGTAGGGGCCCATCAGGCCGCTGACGAAGGCCATGGGCAGCAGGGCTGCGATGACGGTCAGGGTCGCCAGTATGGTCGGCCCCCCCACCTCGTCTACCGCGCCCGGAATGAGATCCTTGAGGGACCCCTTGCCCAGGCGGCGATGGCGGTGGATGTTCTCCACCACGACGATGGCGTCATCCACCAGGATGCCGATGGAGAAGATAAGGTTCTTCGCGGGATCCTGGGAAAGTGGAAGTTGACAGACAGGGTGCTGGTAAACTGGCTGTCTCCAAACACACCACCACCATCACCCTGCTGTCGCCGTGCATCATATTG